>NZ_JBEYFC010000585.1:0-5029 GCF_040634175.1 Streptomyces sp. NPDC007162 | reverse complement strand
GAGCATTCATCCGGCAGGCCCGTCGGAGTGGCAGAATCTCGTCCAGGGAGTTCCGGCTCATCGGGCTGATGCTGTCGCACGTATCGCACGGGATTACGCCGAGGCGTGGCTCAACGTTGCAGACATGCTCGAAGATAGTCACTGATGGGCCATTCAGAAAGCTTCCTCGCGTCAATCTCTGGTTGGTCACTGCTTGCCGTCGATTGGGCGCTCGAATACCTTCTGAATTGCTTGAGGATCCCTCAACGCCCGCAAATCCAAGAAGTTCTCGGAAATCTCTTCGACGAACAGGGGAAGTTCCATCATGAGATTGAAGAAGCCGCTCATTGGCGCCGTGCTCACCGCCGCCATGGTGACCGGCGTCGCTGGCACCGCTTCGGCGCACACTCAGGCGCCGCACCCTGCCCCGGTCGCCGCGGTCCAAGCGGCGCAGGGTTACTCGGACAGCGACGTGGTGGCCTTTCTGGTCTTCGGCCAGGGCAAGGCTGCCAAGGACCACCGGGAGCTGGCCAAGCAGATTCGCAGCCGTCGCTCCGACGCCTCGGTGACGCTCGCGCAGCTGTCGTACCTGATGAACAAGCTGCACCAGGCCGACCCGGGCTTCCACACCAAGGTGACGGAGGCGGTCCAGTCCAAGGACCCGTTCGTGGTGCAGCAGGGCATGGCGGCGCTGAACGACGACCTCAAGGCGGCCATGGCCTCGGACAGCAAGGCCAAGACCCTCAAAAGTGCCGACATCGCACGCCCGAACGGCTGGGTGTGGACCAAGTCCAACGTCGTGGCCGTGGCGAACATCGCGGCCGGCATCAACGTCGCGGTGGGCGCCAACGTCGCCGCGGGCGCCGAGGTCGCCGTGATTGTGGTGATTGCCCCGGCAGCGGCCAGCTACAGCTTCGATCTGAAGCAGTCGGACCAGCTCGACGCAGACGACTTCGTCGCGGCGGTCGCCTCCGCCCTCTGATTTTTCTCTGTGCAGGGTGGGCCGCCGCGCCGCGGTCGCGGCGGCCCACCCCCGGACTGGGCCGTCACCACGGCCGGAGTGTTCCGTCCATTCCAGAGGGAAAGGGAAACCGCGCATGTCGACGCCTGTCGCAAGACGGCAGCTGTACATCTTCGCGACCACGCTGGCGGTCATGGTCGCCTACCTTCTCGTAGCGCTCTTCTACACGCTGCCGAGCAACGCGCTCAGCAGCCGCCATTCCAAAGGCGCACGCCAGTACTTCAACGATGTCACTCCAGAGATCTGGGCCTTCTTCACCAAGGATCCAGATGGTGTCCAGATCGGCACGTATGCCTTCGATGGAAGGCATATCAAGAATCTCCTGAAGACCCCGCAGAGCCGTCCGTCGAACCTCTTCGGACTCGACCGCAGTCAGCGTGCCCAAGGCCCTGAGATCGCGTACATCAATACCTCGGTGACTCAATGGCAGCCGTGCGCGGGCAATTTGGAGATCTGTCTGCATGAAGCAGCGGCACGTCCCGCCGAGAAGATAAAGAACCACAACCCCGTGAGGACCGTGTGCGGGGACTCCTTCATCACTCAGGAACGCGTCGTGCCCTGGTCCTACCGGAACCTGGTGACGTACGACCGGCGCGTCGTCAGAATCGCCCACCTGGACGTCTCATGCTCATAGCCGTTCGTACCGCCGCTTCCGCCCTGTTCGAAGAGCAGAGCTCGCGACTCCAACTCCGGCTCAGTGGCTTTGACTTCCGCTCACGCTGGTTCGGCGTGGGACGCTCGCTGATCTGCTTCGCCGAGCTGACGGTGGTGCTCATCACCCCGTCGAAGGCGCTACTCACCCCGGTCCTGACCATCAGCGACGGCGCGCGCTGCGGGGGAGTGCGCGCAGCCTCCGCGTACTGCTTGGTGGGCGGCACCTCTCATGCAGAGCACGCCCGGTGGATCCTGGTCGCCGTGCTCCTGGTGGCCGCCATCGGATACCGGCCGCGCTGGACGGCGATCCCGCAACTGTGGGCCGTCTATTCGATCGCGGTGAGCATCACCGTGCCGGACGGTGGCGAATCCGTGGGCATGATCATGTCCCTTCTCATGCTGCCGATTGCCCTGACGGACAACCGGACCTGGCAGTGGAACCCACCGACCGAACCACTGAGCCCGTCCGGGCACGCTGTCGCCTACGCCGCCTTCTGGGCGGTCAGACTGCAGCTCGCCTACATCTATCTGGACACCGCCATCAGCAAGTTCGGCGTCGCCGACTGGGCCAACGGCACGGCCGAGTACTACTTCCTGCGCGACAACATGTTCGGCGTCGCCAAACCCTGGGCCGGCCCGCTGCTCGCACTCTCCAAGTACCCGTTGGTCGTGATCGGTATGACCTGGGGCGCGCTCGTCGTCGAACTCCTCATCGCCCTCTGCATCCTGGGCTCCGACCGCTGGCGCAAGGTGGGCCTGGTGCTCGACATCCTGCTGCACGGCTCGATCATCCTGCTTATGGGTCTGTGGAGCTTCGCCCTCGTCATGATCGGGTCCTCGGCCGTCGCGTCGATGCCACTGCTCCGTCTGTCGCCGGCCGCGGCGCCCGACGAGCAACAACCAGTCGAAAAGGGCGGCAATGCCAGCTCAGTTGACCACTCGGCGGCAGTGCTACGTTGACCCGGTGGCTAAGCTGGAAGTTTTGAGTGTCTCTGCGGGTTACCGAGGGCGGCCGGTGCTCCGGAATGTCAGTCTCGAATACGGCGCGGGAATCCACGTGCTGCTCGGCCCGAACGGCGCCGGCAAGACCACGGCGTTCCGTGTGCTCGCCGGGATTCTCGCACCCTTCGAGGGCAGCGTCCTCGTGGACGGCGTCGACCCGCACACGCACACGGAGGCCAAGTCCTTGATCGCCCTGGCCACGCACCGCTCGGCGCTCGCACCACGGCTGACCGTCGTGGACAACCTGCGGTACTGGGCACGCATCCTCGGCCTGCCACCGGGCCCTTCCGAACAGCGGATCGCGGAAGTCCTGGACCTGCTCGGCCTCACCGACCTCGCGGATCGCCGCATCGGCAGCCTCAGCCGTGGCCAGAACCAGCGGGCGGGCCTGGGGAAGGCGTTCCTAGGACGTCCGCCCATCCTGCTCCTGGACGAGCCGATGTCGGGCCTCGACCCGAGTACTACGACCCAACTCACCGAGTACTTAAGACATTTGGCGGACGAAGGACACACGGTCGTCGTCTCCACTCACGCCCTGGCAGACGCCAACCGCTATGCCGACGACGTAACGGTCCTGCAGGAGGGACGCATCGTAGGCCGAGGCGAACCGACCGCCCTGCGCACCGCCCTGCTCGGCAGCGCCTACCGGCTGCGCATCCGAGGCTCCGGCGACCTGCCGGCAGCTCTCGACCGGCTCGGCCACAGCTACGAGGAGCAGCAGCAGGGCGCCGTGGTTGTGGAGGTGCCTGACGAGGAGGCGGCGGAGGCGCTGGTCGCCTGTCTGGTGAGCGAAGGCATCGGGATCCGAGAAGTAGTACCCGCCCGGAACCCGCTGGAGGACGTCTACCAGCAACTGGAGACGGAAGGCGCATCCCGTGACGCGACGTAGCCTCCTCTTCGACGTCACTAGAGTCAGGATCTTGGCGTCCGCGCTGCTGTGGCGGATGAGGCGGGAACGACTAAGGAACTTCGCGACGGTGTTCCTGCCGTTCACGCTGACAGTCACCTCCGTGGTCGCCCTGCCTCTGCTGTCCGACGATTCGCACATGAACGGTGCGGCCAGCAGCTCCCGGCTCGGCCTGCAGTACGGGGCGCACGGGGACACGGTCGCGGCCGGGCTGCTGCTCGTCCTGATGCCCGGCATCGTCGCCCTGCACGGCACGGTGGGCGCAGGGCTCGCGGTGCGCAACGTGGTCGGTGCGGAGGCCGGGGTCGGCGCGCTTGAGGCGATGCTCGGCGCCCCGTACAACCCGTCGAGCATCGCAGGCGGGCTGCTCGGCTATGTACTCGTCGTCACGACGGGCCAGTGGGCGGTGATGAGCGCGCTCGCCGCCCTCGCTCTCGCGCTGTCCAGCGCCCTGCACCACGACAGCCTTGCGCCGGGCGCCGGCTACCTGACGCTCGCCCTCGTGCTCCCCCTCCTGGCCACCTGGGCGGGCGCGGCCCTCGCCCTGCTGCTCAACCTGCTCTTCCCACGCCTGTCCCAGCCCGGCGCCGGCGCCCTTGCGGGCAATGGCGGCGGCCTGGTCAGCCTGGCAGCGATGCTGCCCGGCTTCGGCGCCCTGCTCGCGATGTCCATCGCCCTGGATCCGCTGGGCCCGACAAGGCTGCTGTTGTACGCGGGCGGGGTGACCGTGCTGATCACGACAGGCAGCCTGATCGGCATCGCGAGAGGTTTCCGCCCGGAGTCGGTGCTGTCTTCCTCCGCATGAGCGACGTCGATGTAAGGCTGGAATACGAGGCAGCTACGCAAGATGACCGAGTCCAAGGTCGGCAGTCGTATGGGGTCAGTGATCGATGAACGGGCTGGTGGGTGTGGTGGTTGTGGCACAGGTCGCTGAATGCCGGCAGTCGCTGCACGACACGCACCACGATGCCGGGCCGGTCCTTGAGGGCGCAGCTGACCGACTCGATGACCTGACACCGCGGCTTGAACAGGAGGGAGTCGGCTCGTGGTCCCTCGCCCTTGCGCGCCGGTCGCAGTGGTCGTATGCCTGCTTCGGCCGGGGCAGTCTCGATGACACGGCTGTAGTGGTGCCGGTCGGCGACGGGGGCCTGCCCCGGCAGGCCGAAGGCCAGCTCCGGAACGGCGGCCAGCTGGTTGAGCAGCGCCTCACGCTTCTCGGCCTTCGCACCGATGAGGGCCAAGCCGACGGGACCTCCGTCCAGCGTGCACACCAGGTGCAGCCGGTGATACGGCGCGGGCTTTCAGCAGGTCGTCGGTCCTCACCTATAGCGCGGTCGCGAGGGGGCCCAAGTCTGCGGTTGCACACGGGCCCTGGGCTCCCTCACCTTCATGTGTGGG
The DNA here is from genome assembly GCF_040634175.1 of Streptomyces sp. NPDC007162. Classification (NCBI taxonomy): domain Bacteria; kingdom Bacillati; phylum Actinomycetota; class Actinomycetes; order Kitasatosporales; family Streptomycetaceae; genus Streptomyces; species Streptomyces sp. NPDC007162. The sequence continues at coordinate 68 of NZ_JBEYFC010000585.1, read as the reverse complement.
GCCTAGCCCTTAAAAAAACATCTAACAACCAGGCAAGGAATTCGGTAATGGTGAAGGTCCTCTTCGAC
>NZ_JBEYFC010000584.1:0-5051 GCF_040634175.1 Streptomyces sp. NPDC007162 | reverse complement strand
TCCTGTATGGCCCTTGAACCGGGCGTGGCCAGGCTCACGGACTACTGGGCGCCCTCCGAGTGACACCGGCGGGCGGCCGCGGTACGACGGACCACCGACGGCGGCCGCGCGGCACGACCAGGGCCCGGTACCGATCCTCTCGGTACCGGGCCCTTAGAGGCCGTGTGCCGGCGGATCAGCCCTCCTCGAGGGTGTCAGCCGCCTCCACCTCTTCACGGGTGACGCCCAGCAGGTACAGGACCGTGTCCAGGAACGGGAAGTTCACCGCCGTGTGGGCGGCCTCGCGGACCACCGGCTTGGCGTTGAAGGCGACTCCGAGACCCGCCGCGTTCAGCATGTCCAGGTCGTTGGCGCCGTCACCGATGGCCACCGTCTGCGACAGCGGTACGCCCGCCTCGGCCGCGAACCGGCGCAGCAGCCGCGCCTTCCCCGCCCGGTCCACGATCTCGCCGGTCACCCGGCCGGTCAGCTTCCCGTCGACGATCTCCAGCGTGTTGGCCTGGGCGAAGTCCAGCCCCAGCCGCTCCCGCAGATCGTCGGTGACCTGGGTGAAACCGCCCGAGACGACCCCGACTTGGTAGCCGAGCCGCTTCAGCGTGCGGATCAGGGTCCGCGCTCCCGGCGTCAGCCGCACATCGGCGCGCACCTTCTGCACCACCGACTCGTCCAGCCCTTTCAGCAGCGCCACGCGCGCGTGCAACGACTGTTCGAAGTCCAGTTCGCCGCGCATCGCTGCCGCGGTCACCTCGGCGACCTGGTCCTCACAGCCGGCGTGCGCGGCGAAGAGCTCGATCACCTCGTCCTGGATGAGCGTCGAGTCCACGTCCATGACGACCAGCCGCTGGGCCCGCCGGTGCAGGCCGGCCGCGACGACCGCGACGTCCACACCGAGCTCCGCCGCGTCGGAGGCCAGGGCGGTGCGCAGAGGCTCGGTCGCCACGCCGGACACCGCGAACTCCACAGCCGTCACCGGGTACTTGGCGAGCCGGAAGATACGGTCGATGTTGCCGCCGGTCTTCGCGATCCGGGCCGCGATGGCGGCCGTCGACTCGGCGGTCAGCGGGTGGCCGAGGACGGTGACCAGGGAACGGCCGATACCACGCGGGCGGTTGTCGCCGCGTCCGGAGATGATCTCCGCCTGCATCTTCATCGACTCGGCCCAGCTGTGCACGGTCGCCCTGAGATCGCCCTCGAGCCCTGCCGGGGGCTGGGTCACCAGCGCGCACAGCACCAGGCGACCTCGCGTCACGACCTGCTCGATGTCGACCACGTCGACCATGTACGCGGCAAGGGTGTCGAAGAGGCCGGCCGTGATGCCCGGCCTGTCCTTGCCGAAAATCTTGACGAGGAGAGTGGGGACCTCGGAGGTCTGCGGATCGCTCATGGTGTAACCACCGTAACCGGCACGCAGTGCCTGCGGCGCAGGTGGTCCGCCTGACGGACACGGAACAATAGGTGTCGGGCCGGTGTCGGAGGCTTTGCTTCCGGGCTACGGGCGAACGTGCGTGCGACGTCAGGGGGCGGTTCGCGTCGTATTCCACCGCATCCTCCGCACGGGTCGACGCCGGGACACCCGGGGGTGTGGGCGCCGCACGGACCCCGCGCGCCCCGGCGGGGCGGCCGGTCTCACCGGCGGGGCCGCCCGGGCGGAGGCGGGGGAGGGGGCGGAGGCGGCGGCGGTGGAGACGGCGGACCGGTGTTCGGGCCGTCCGGAGCCCCGTCACCCCGACGCGGCCCCGGTCGGCGCCGTGGCTCCAGCGGCCGGGCCATGGTGGGGGCGCCGTACACATCGTCGGAGCCGGGCGGTACGTCGGAGGAGTCCCCGCCGTTCCCGGCCCGGGTCTCCTCCGAGGACCGGTGGCTGCCGGCAGACGGCGAGTCCGGTGGCGCCGGTGTGCCCGGCGGCACCCGGCGCCCCGGCACACCCGGACCACCGGCCGGCGCCGCGCCGGACCCCGGTCCCTGCTCCCCCGGCACCGGCCGCTCGTAGGACTCGCGCCCTGGCGACCCCCATACGCCACCGACGCCCGACCCACCCCCGGCGTCCGACCCCCAGCCGCGAGACTCTGCCCCCGGCCCGGCCCCCATGCCCGGTTCCCGGTCGCGGGGTTCCTGTACCCAGTCGGGCCAGGGCCGTCGGTCGTGTCCCCGCTCCCGCAGGTCGTCCGGCACCCGGAGGTAGGGGTTGGTGTCGGGATTCGGCGGGCGGTACCGGTTCCCCGGCGCGTACGGTCCAGCCGCCCCGCTGTCGCCCCTGCCCGGAGCCCCGGCCGCCACCGCATACGCCGACCCGCCGCCCCGGGCCCCGCGCCCCCCGTCACCCAGTGCCGCCGGTGCCGCCCGTGATCCCGCCGCGCCGGTCACCCAGGTCAGCAGCGCCCCCGTCGCGCCCGCCGCCGCACCCCAGGCCGCCCCGAGGAGCAGCGCCATTCCCCAGTGCCCGTGCAGCTCCACCCCCGCACCGAACGCGTCGAAGCCCAGCACCGACAGGGAGGCGTCCACCGACACGTCCGTCAGCCAGGCCAGCAGCGGCAGCGCGAGCGCGGTCGCGATCCCCAACCGCACGGCACACCGTCCGGCGAAACCGAGCGCTCCCCGGCCCGCACCCCCTCCCTGTCCCGCCGCGGCTCCCGGCCCCACCGGCGTCCGTACCGCCGTGAACACCCCCGCCAGCAGCATCAGCAGGGCCGCGGCGACCCCCAGCAGCCACACCCGTCCGTCCAGGCCGGCCAGGCGCCCCAGGGTCACCGACTGGTCGGACTTCGAGGTCAGCAGCTCGTCCAGGGGGTGGGGCAGGAACGTGGTCAGGACGCCCGTCGCCCTGCCGTCGAAGGGGACGAGGAGGCCGATCGGGATGCCGAGCCAGACCCCGTTGGGGGCGCCGAGCAGGGTCGCGCCCGCAATGCGCGCCGGGTGCGGGTCGCCGATCGCCGCGTAGGCCGCCGCCGCCCACCCCGCGGCCACGGCCACCAGCAGGACCGTCACCAGCGCCGAGGCGGCCGGCCGTACCACCCGGTGCACGGCCTCCCAGCCGGGTGGCAGCGGAGTGCGGCGCGAGGCCAGCAGGGCGATCAGCAGGATGCCGGTGCACCAGCCGAGGCCACCGGCGAGGGTCGCCGCGGTGTCCACGCTGAAACCGACCGCCGCGTTCGCCTTCACGAGGTCGCCGAGGCGGTCCGGGAGCAACCCGCCGACATCTCCGATGCCGGGGATCCTCAGACCGCCTCCGCCTCCGCCTCCGCCGCCCGCCCCCGTCAGCCTGTCCAGCCCGAGCGCACCGCCGTCGATGGTCACGACCGAGTGCCCCGCCCACGCGAGACCGCCCAGCGTCGCCACGAAGAGCACGATCAAGGAGCCCGCACGGGCCAGCAGTTCGGCGGGGGCGATCACCATGCCGGCCGTGCGCAGGGACCGTAAGAAGAACCATGACAAAAGGAGCGCACCGACCAGGCTCACGCCCAGTGGCGTGATCTCGACGGCCGTCGTGGCCTCCGCGCCCTTCAGGCCGAATGCGGACAGATCCCCGGTCGGCGTGACCGAACCGCCCGCCCCGAGCGCCACAACCGCCGCTGTCATGGGGCCGAGTGAGCCCGCGGCGTCGGCCCGCAGCAGGTGCAGGCCGAGCGCCGCCGTACCCGCCATGCCGATCAACGCCCAGCTCACGGCCGCGATCGCGGACAGCAGGATGTCGACCCACGGCAGCCGGGTACCGAGGCGCGTGCTGTCGGCTCCCGTGCCGGAAGTGCCAGACATACCTGATGCGCCAGATGTGCCAGATGTGCCAGAACTCATGGCAGACCCCCCCGATCCGCGAACGCCCGGGGCCGCTCCGTCGCGCTTGTCCCCCTCGCGTGAATTACCACTCTCCGGCCCGTTTTCAACCCCGTCAACGGAAAGAGTCGAAGCGCTCGTGCGAGCTCTCCACAAGGCCCGACTTTCGGTCAGGGGGCGGAGCCTGAAATAGTTCCCGACGATGTTCGACATCCCTAGACTCCCTGTGATGGGGGTAACTCGGGGGACTACTCATGGGGCTTGGCGTGCCGGAACTCGTACTGGAATCAAACGGACGTACCTGGACGCTCGATCCGTCCAGGGCCTACACCCTCGGACGTGATCCGCAGGGGGACATCGTGTTCGACGACGCCAGGGTCTCCTGGCGGCACGCCACGATCAGCTTCGACGGCCGCAGTTGGGGCATCGAGGACCACGGCAGCACCAACGGCACCTTCGTGCAGAGCCGGCGGATCCAGCGCATGGAGATCGGTCCGGGCTCGGCCGTGCACCTCGGCAACGCCAACGACGGACCGCGCCTGAACCTCTCCGGCGCCGCCGCCCCGCGGTCCCAGCAGCAGGCCGCGCCCCAGGTCACACCGCAGGGCGCGCAGCCGTACGCGGCCCAGGGGGCGGGCGGTGCCGGCTGGTCCCAGCCGCCGGCTCCGCAGCCGCAGGCTCAGCAACAGGGCTGGCAGCAGGCCCCGTCGGCGATCCCGCAGCAGCAGGGAGCCCCGGCCATGGCCTCCGCTGGTGGCGCGGGGGCGCCGCCGGTCTACGGCGACCGCAGCCCGACCACGTTCCACCAGTTCTCCATCGGCCGGGTGATGCGCATCGGCCGTGCCCTGGAGAACGAGTTGGTGGTGTCCGACCTCCAGGTCTCGCGCCACCACGCCGAGTTCCACTCCACGCCCGACGGCCGCATGGAGATCCGCGACCTCGGCTCCCACAACGGCACGTACGTCAACGGTCAGCCGATCGCCAAGGGCGGCAGCGCCCTGCTCGGCCCGAACGACATCGTCGGCGTCGGCCACTCCACCTTCCGGATCGTCGGCGACCGGCTGGAGGAGTTCGTCGACACCGGTGAGGTCTCCTTCTCCGCGCGTCGCCTGACCGTCACGGTCGACGGTGGCAAGCAGATCCTCAAGGACGTCTCCTTCGGTGTCCCGGAGAAGTCCCTGATCGCGGTCATCGGCCCGTCGGGATCCGGCAAGTCGACCCTGCTCAAGGCGCTCACCGGATACCGCCCGGCCGACGAGGGGGAGGTGCTCTACGACAAC
>NZ_JBEYFC010000583.1:0-5060 GCF_040634175.1 Streptomyces sp. NPDC007162 | reverse complement strand
GCCCGGTGAGGCACTGGCGGAGGATACGAGATTCGAACTCGTGAGGGGTTGCCCCCAACACGCTTTCCAACTGTGTTGGTGCCTCGCGGGGCCGCTTACAGGGCCGTTCACCTGCGTTCACGATCGGCTGGTCCCTGGCGCGGCTGCGGGCGTCGGTCCCGTCTGAACGTCCGCGGACGGCGCTGAATGAGACGGAAACTGAGACGGACGGCGGGGCCGGGCTCGCTAGCATCTTCGCTGTTGAAGGGGGAGTCATGGCGCTGGTCCGCAAGGGATCACGACGGATCGTCGTCGACGGCACGGCCTTCCGCTGGCGGCTGCGAGGCAGACCGACGTACTTCCAGGGCCTGGCCTGGTCGCCGTGCACGTTCGCGGTCGCGCATGCGGACACCCCGGGTATGACGCTCGTGGTCACCACCGACCAGCCGCATCCAAGCAACTGGATCGGCCGCGAGGCTGAGCTGGTACTGCCGTCCGGTGTTGCCGCGGCTGTTCGGCTCGCCCTGCGTGAGGGTTGGACCCCTACGGCTCCGGGCTCGGCCTTCCACCTCGACCAGTCCGCCGGCTTCGCGCCTTCGCACTGAACGGAACCGGGGAAAACGGTGGTGCCTGTACGTCAGCCGACGGCAGTCCGCCACGGTGGCGGGTTCGCCGACTGATCAGGCGCGCGCGTGCCTCGCTGTACCCCCACTGGCCTCCGCCACGCCTCTGTCTGCGGATGATCAACCACCGTAGCGGCTGCGCAAATCCTCGGTGATCCTCGACATCAGCTCGGTCGCGCCTTGCGGTTGTATCTCCTTCAGCGGACGTTCCATCTGGGGGTCGTAGGCCGTCAGTCCGGTTTCCTTCTCGACGATGGCTGAAAGGGCGAAGACCTTGCCGAGCGCGACCGCAGCATCGTCCCCTGCGTGCCAGTAGGGCACCGTGATGCTCACCTCGTCACCGAAAACAGACAGGTCGATGCCGGTGCCCGAGTGGCTAAGGTCCCGCGACTCCTGCTCGTACTCCGTGATGTCCACTTCACCTAGTAGCACCCGGGCCTGCGGGACTACTCGGTCCCAAGCTTCAAGCAGGCGAGCAGGGATCTGCTCGCTGTGCTCGGCCGCGTCTTCCATCGCCTCCAGGACCTCATCCCAGGACTGCCCTTCGCGCCTGCTCAAGAAGTAGATGTCGTAGCTCACAGCGCGATCGTAGACACTCCTCTCGCTGGCCACAGTCCACCTGATCCCTTACGACGAGGGGTTGCTCACCAGTCCCGCCACCGGTCCGTGAGCTCGTGCCGACCGAGCCCGCGCCCGGCGGTCAAGGCCACGACGTCGACTCCCTGCTCGGTGAGCGCCTCATCGATATAGGCGCACAACTGCTCGCGTTCATCGGTTTCGAAGGCGCATTCGTCGTGTGCCTCGTTAACGGCGTTCAGGGCCAGGACGACGCGCTCCACTGCGGCGAAGATCCGTGCGTCGTCTCCTTCGGCGAGCGCGGACAACTCCGCCTCGAACACGTCGAGGACGGCATCGGTCTCCAGCAAGAGCCCTTCGGGGAACAGCTCGACCATGCACGCGCAGTCGGGATCCAGGGTGCCGGCGGCAAGCTCTGCGGCCTCCGCGGCTATGCCCCTGCGCCAGTTCGCTGTCGGTCTCTCAGCCATGGAGCGGACCGTACAGCGCAGGTCTGACAGCAAGACCCATCTTCACGATGAACCTCAGCTTGGGAAGCTCAGGTTGTCTACGGGCTGCTGCTGAGCTGACCTGCGGTGGAGCGGTGACGGTCCCGATCTGGTCGGCGACCTGGTTTCCCGCCATTCCCCGTGTTTCCCCGCACGATCTGGCACGGGGATGGCACGGGAGCTTCTGATCCGTAGCCCTAGCCGGATCGGTCAGCAACGGGCATACCGGCAGCTGCAAGGCTCCGGAGGGACGCTACCGGACGCGGGCGATTGCTGACGTTGCGGTACCTGCCTGCTGTACCGCAGGATTACGGCGGGGGTGACGATGGAACGGCATGTGCTGGAATCGCTGTTGACCGGTGACGATGAGGCCTCCGTGCTAGCTCTGGCCACCCTCCGCAGCGGCGCCACCTACTGGGTGACAGACCGGGCACAACCCGCGGACCAGCATGCCGGAGTCTTCAAGGGCCGACTTCAGCGCATGCGGAAACACGGACTCGAACCTCTCGGGCTGGAACGAGCAGTTCAGCTCGTCCGCGAACATGACCGGCCCGTGCGCACCGGGATGATCGATTCTGTCGATCGCACGTGGACCACCCTGCTCTTCCTCACCGAGGACGGCAGCGCACTAGTGGCCTGCGCCGGCTGGCGGCTGCCGCTTGTCAGGAAGCCACCGCTTTAGGAGTTCGATCCCTCGGCCTACCCGGAGCCTCGGCGCTCTCCCTGTTCGTCCGAGCGGGTGCAGCGTGTGTTGCCGCGTCGGGCCCCCCGTTTGGCCTCCTCTGACGGCGGTCTACCACCGCAGGATCAAGCACGATTGCAGCCGACCAGGCTCTGGTTCCTCTGGACTCGCTCAAGTGGCGCCTAGCGTCTGAGATCCTCAGTCATGCTGTCAATGACCTAATTTGATGCTTTGTCAGCTCAGGAGGAGCGCCATGCAGAGCGGGGTATCGCCAACCACCCTCATCACTGTTGCCGTTATTACGGCGGTGTCATCGCTCGCAGCGTCTGCCGTCACGGCTGTAGTGGCCTACCTCATTGCGAAGCGCAACCTCGGCCACACAGCTCAGATGGCGGAGCTGGACCGCAGTGCACAACTCCGACAGGAACAGCGCACGGCTCGGCGGGACGCGTACGCCGCGTACGTTACTGCGGCCTTGGCGACCCTACGCGACACCACGATTCTGAAGCATAGGGACGGATCGCTAGAAACTGCTGCTGATTGGGCTACGGCAAGAGGGCCTGCGCGTGATAGCTATAACGAATTGGCAATAACGCAAGGTGTTGTCAAGATGGAGGCCCCCGAGGATCTGGCTCAAACTGCGGAATCCGTGCGCGAGAGCGTTCAAGAATTTCTGCGCAGGATTGAGCGCTGGACAACGCCGGGAATTGAGCGCGATGTGCGCACAAAGGAGGAGGCTGCGAGTGAAATAGCAGTGAATGCGGCCTTTATGGCCCTCGACGTATTCACCAAGGCCGCTCGCGAAGACCTTGAGAGGTATTGAGTCCGGGAATTCTTTATCGGATAATCCTAGTAGGAGTTGGGGCAATTATGTGGAAGCTGCAGAATTCGCGACACTGGTTCTACGTCGATTGCGGTCGCCCTGAGGAGAATTTCTGGAAGACGCTATTCGAGCAAGCTGGACGGCGGGACCTTGTGAGCGCCAAGAAATATGAGGAATTCTTGGCGTGGAAACCGACCAATTCAAACTGCCCCGAACTCCAGCAAGTGGCTGAGGATTTGATATCTTTGGCTCCCGTTGAGTGGCAGGCAACCATGCGTAACGTTTTTGTTGCCCGCGCTTTCAAGGGGGATGCTAACGCGGAAGCCTCTTCTTTTAGGGGGGCGGGTGTAATTGAACTCAACTATGGTTTGACTTCCACGGCTATGATCTACAGCACTCTCTTTTGTCACTTCTATGCGTCATTGAGGAGTGCCGCGACGGAGGTAGATTTTTCCGATGCGGAGCAAGAGATAACCGATATGATCATAGAGGAGCTTGAAAGGTCAGCGTTCGAGCCAATCCTTATTGCAGAGAGTAGTGTCAGTTCCTGGGCTTCCGAGGGGAATGTGTACGCGGTGCACCCTCTTTTCTTTGAGCTCCCCGCCGGGAGGATGGATAGCGAGTATCACGATTTAGTTACGGCGACCGAAATGTTTGTTGTTGGGCATGAGTTTGCACACCACATGCTGGGGCACACTGAGGAGCACTTCAGGCATGCTGCTAAGGCAAAAAGGATTGTCGGGAGATGGATTTCCGATATTGGTGCAGCCGAGATTATGAACTCGCTGAACGAAGATCAGAGGGCAGAGGTCGAGGCTGACGTCACAGCGTTTCTCTTGTTGAGTGGCGAACTTTCGGAAAAGAGGACTCGGGGGCGGATCTATAGGGCAATCGGGGGCTCCATGTTGGCCCTAATATCTCTGGCCCATGTCAACGGGCACTGGGTCTCGCAGGATGACAAGGCGACGCATCCTGATTTTCTGACGCGCTACGAAGTTCTGGCGCGACTGATTAAATACATGACGATGCCAATGCCTATCGGTGAGGGTACCGAGCGTAACCCCCACGGCGATCATCCGATTGGATTCCTGATCCAATTCAGAGGCTTCACGTCTGCTTTCCTGCAAGCCATGGCATCTCGTTTTGGAGGTGAAGTGGAGATGCCTAATTTCCTCAGCATCTTTTCATGGATGATAGATCTTGAGGCTGAGTTTAAAGAAGAGCACGGGGCTCTCCATGGTCCTGGTGTTGGCGTCATGGAGCCATAAGATGGCCAACGGTCCGATCAACAGCGTACTTTCCTGCGCTGGCAGAAGCAGGAGCGGGCATCGAGAGGGATGGCGTGGAGCCCGGCCGAAGGTTTACCAGCCCTGACAGCCTCACCACATAGGACACCGTCTTAGGGCGGTGGAGTCTTAATGGGCGAGTCAAGCGCCGCCGCGTGGCTCCGAGAGCACCAGTTTGGAAGATCGCGTACGCGGATCGGCGCTGAGCTGGCAAGACGGTGACCTGCACGTTCCTGGGGTGCTGGCCGCTGTTCCCCGGTGTTCCCCGTCGGTCGCCGCTCGATCGGGCACGTATGGGGCACGCCTTCGGTTCAGGCTCGTGTCAGCAGGACCACGGCTGCCCCGATCCCGATCAAGCCTGCTCCTGCCATCGCTGCGGCTATCAGTCGCACGCCGCCGAAGTTCTTCGCGCGGGCCTGCTGCACGGGCCTCCCCTCCAGCCCGGACACGATCAATTCACGTATCCAGCTGGATCCCTTCTTCGAGGCGAAGACCGACCCCACGGCCAGCGCGCCCACGCCCCAAATCAACAGGAAAACCCGATCACCCTGGGTGGCCTGCTCGCTGAGCTGCAACATGCCGCGCATCCTCCCGGTCGCCCTG
>NZ_JBEYFC010000582.1:0-5063 GCF_040634175.1 Streptomyces sp. NPDC007162 | reverse complement strand
GCCTTGGGTCAAGGCCCCACCTTTACTGTCGGCTGACGTTCGTTCCGGCACGCCCTGACGGTGCCCAGTCGCGAAGCTGGGTGCCGTCAGCCCTTGATGGCGCCGGTGAGGACGCCGGTCCTGAAGTGCTTCTGCATGAACGGGTAGACGACGAGCAGGGGGACGAGGGTCAGGACGATGACGGCCATCTGCAGGGGAATCGCTCCGAGCCCAACGCCTGCTGGCGATCGTACGGGGCAAGGTCCCCGCCGCGGACCTGCGTACCGTGCGCCCCCTCGCGGAGGAGGGGATCGCGGCCATCGAGGTCTCACTGACCACCGCCGACGCCCTGACCGTGATCAGGCAGGCCCGCGCCGGACTCGGCCCCGACGCACTCCTCGGCGCCGGAACCGTGCGCTCGGCCACGGACGCGGCTCGCGCCGTGGACGCCGGTGCGTCGTACCTCGTCACCCCCGCACTGGTCGACGGGCTGGAGACCTACGGCATACCCGTCCTGATGGGTGCCCTGACACCGACCGAGATCGAAACCGCCCTCGCACGAGGTGCCGACGCGATCAAACTCTTCCCCGGCATTCTCGGCGGCCCCGGCTATCTGCGGGCGCTGCGCGACCCCTTCCCCGAGGTGCCCTTCGTGCCCGTCGGCGGAGTGGGCGCACAGGCGGCCCGCGACTACCTGGACCGGGGTGCGGTCGCCGTCGGCGTCGGCTCACCTCTCGTCGGGGATGCGGCCGACGGTGGCGACCTCGACCGACTCTGCGCCCGCGCGGCCATGTTCCGCAAGGTGGCCGCGGGGGAGACGCCGTGACGACTTCAGATCACCATACCCCGCCCGAAGTGGTGACCTTCGGCGAGACGATGGCGGCGCTGCGAGCCAACGCCGCCCTGCGGCTCGGCGGCAGCCTCCGCCTGTCCGTCGCGGGAGCCGAGTCCAACGTCGCCATCGGTCTCGCCCGGCTCGGGCACCGGTTGCGCTGGGCCGGCCGGGTCGGCGCGGACGAACTCGCGGCGCTCGTGCTGCGCACCCTGCGCGCCGAGGGCGTCGACGTTGATCACGCCGTCACCGACGGCACCGGTCGCCCCACGGGACTGCTGCTCACCGAACCCCGCCTGGGCACGCTCACGCGCGTCAGCTACTACCGCGCCGGTTCCGCCGGTTCGGCCGTCTCACCGGCCGACGTACTCCCGGCGCTGGCCGCGGCACCCCGCATCCTGCACCTGACCGGCATCACGCCGGCGCTCAGCCCTGCGGCGGCCGAGGCCGCCTTGGCCGCCACCACCACCGCACGCGAAGCTGGCATCACCGTATGCCTCGACGTCAACCATCGCTCCCGGCTGTGGACCGCCGACCGCGCCCGCACCGCGCTCCGGCCGCTGTTGGCCCGCACCGACCTGCTCATCGCCTCCGAGGACGAGCTGCCGCTGATGCTGGAGCGACCCGGCGTGGACGAACCGGAGGCCGTGCGCAGCGTTCTGGCGGAAGGGGGCGGCGAGGTGGTCGTCAAACGGGGCGCGAGCGGCGCGACGGCCTTCACCGCGGACGGGGCGACCGACTGCGCGGCACGACAGGTCGACGCCGTCGATCTGGTCGGTGCGGGCGACGCCTTCGTGGCCGGATACCTGTCCGGACTGCTCGACGGCGTGGACGTCCCGGCCCGGCTGCACCGAGCCGTCACCACCGCGGCCTTCGCCGTCGCCACCCGCGGCGACTGGGAGGGCCATCCGATGCGGGACGAACTCGGTCTGTTCGACCAGCCAGACGGCACTACGATCCGCTGATCCCGGAGACGGAACATGACATCAATGGCAGCGTCGGCGACGGTCGTCGTGGACGGAGCGTACGAACTCGCCGAAGGCGGCCGCTGGTTCGACGGCCGGTATGTGTACGTCGACATCCTCAGCGGTCGGCTCTTCGAACTGCCCGACGACCGCGACCACACCGGCCCGACCCAACTCGCGCGCCTTGACATACCGTTGGGCGCCGTCGCCCCGGTCTCCGGCCGACCGGGCAGCTGGATCGCCGCCGCGGGCACCGGCATCGCGCTGCTCACCCCTGACGGCGCCCTGGAATGGCTGGACCGCCCCGAGGACCGCACCCCGGCCCTCTGCCGCATGAACGACGGCGTTGCCGACCCTGCCGGCCGCTTCTGGGCCGGGAGCATGGCCTACGCGCCACCCCCGGCGCGGGCTCCCTCTACCGCACGGACACCGACGGCACGGTGGTCCGCGTCCTCGACGGCCTGACCATAGCCAACGGCCCGGCGTTCACCGCCGACGGCGCGATCATGTACCTCGCCGACACGGCCGCCGGCACGATCCTGCGCTGCCGGGTCGATCCCGTCTCGGGCGATCTCTCCGGCTGCCGGCATACCTTCGCGCAACTGCGCGTCGGCGAAGGCAGCCCCGACGGAATGACCGTCGACGCCGAGGGATGTCTGTGGGTCGCGATGTGGGGGGCCGGTGAGGTCCGCCGGTACCACCCCGACGGCCGCCTGCTCCACACCGTGACCGTCCCCGCCCCGCACCCCACCTCGGTGTGTCTGCATCCCGGTGGCAACCGCCTCTTCGTCACCACGGCCCGGTACGGGGTGAAGAGCCCGACCGCCGACTCCGGCGCCGTGCTGAGTATCCCCGTACCGGTCCGGGGAACAGCAGGTTGCTGCTGGCATGCAGGCCGTCCAGTGTCCAAGGGGTAGCGTCTCTGGGCCGTTCGGCCGGCGGTCTGCGTGTCGTCCAGCTCTGGGTGTGTGTCCTCCTCACGGGTGCACGCGCGAGGCCGTACGGCGTCAGGGGCGGCCGCGTGGACAGCTGCCTGGGAGCGCAGTCGGAGCTGGGGATTTCCTACGTGCCGACCCACACCCCGAGTCCGGGGAAGACGAGCAGGGTGTCGGCGTCGAGCACGACGATGTAAGTGTCCGGGCGCCGCGTTCGGGTTGGGTGGCGGCGAGCGCGGCGGCGCCGTCGGCGAGGCCGACGATGACGGCGAGGGTACGGCGAAGGATGTCGTGCATCTCGCGGGAGACCCGGGAACGTTCTTGCGCGACGGCGAGGTGAGCCTGGCGGTCGCGCTCCTTGCGCAGCGCGACGGCGTAGGCGTGGGCCAGCCGTGTGAGCAGGCCCAGCAGGGCGAAGGTCATCAGGCCGGCCACCGCCATCGGGCTCACGACTTCCGGCCGGGTCGCAAACTCCAGACGGCGGCCTTGCCAGAAGACGACGGCCCAGGCGACCAGCTGTGCGGTGGCCACGCTTATTGCGACGGCCAACTGCCGTGGTGTGCAGTAGTGGCCGACATTGAACAGGCCACCCGTGCTGCCTCGGCGCCCGTCAGCACGCCCAGCGGAAGGGCTGCCACGGAGACGGCGGTGACGATCACGAAGACCAGCATGGGGTGGTGTTCCCGCCATAGCAGGGGAACGCAGAACGCGACCAGGAGGAGCAACTGCAGGGGGCCGGGGCGGTGTGGTAGGGGTTGGCGTAGGAGGTCACGCCGAGTCCGCCGCAGAAGACCGGAACGCCCCAGTGGCGGACCCAGGGATGGGCCCGGTCGGCCTGCCGCCACGTCGCTAGTGCTGCTCCGCGTTAGTTCGTGGAGGGGTGTTGGTCAGGCTGGCGGGTCGCCGAGGTAGAGGTAGCAGGCGCAGTCCAGGCAGTCCTCGGGGCTGCCGAAGGGTAGGCCGGTGGGCAGGAAGTTGTCCTGGTAGGTGCCTCGGCTGGCCAGGTAGAGGGCGAAGCCCCAGGTGTGCAGGACGCCGGTAAAGCGCATGCGGCACAGGGGGATCTGCTCGCCGTCCTTGAGTTCGCCGCTTACGTAGGCGAATCCGGTGTGGAAGCGGACCTCGACATGGACCAGTTATGGCCAGCGGTCCTTCGCGCGGGCGTTGAGGCGAACACGCAGGTTGTGCTGCATCGAGTCGGGTGGGTTCTTCGGCACGGCCCCATCCTGCCCGGTTCGCCGGTGGCCCGACGTGATCACCGATCATGAACGTACTAGGCATCTGGACGGAGCAGTTGCGTCGGTTGCCGTGACCTTGGACGAAACCGCGCGCAAGGTGCTGGAGCGGCTGGCCGTCTCCGCGAAGGCCCAGGTCCGCCAGGTCCTGCGTGCCCGGATCGTGCTCGCGGCCACAGACGGCTGGCCAACGCCGAGATCGCCCGTGAGCTGGGCATCGCGGTGAACACCGTCCGCAAGTGGCGCGGACGCTTCGCCCAGCACGGCACCGAGGGACTGAAGGACGCCAGGCGCTCGGGCCGACCCATACGTAGTGCTGGACAACGGCTCCTCACACACCGCCAAGCACACCAAGGCGTGGTTCACGGCACATCCGCGCTGGAGAGCGCACTTCACCCCGCCCCACGCCTCCTGGCTCAACCAGGTCGAGCTGGTCTTCTCCGCCCTGACCCGCAGCGTGCTGCGGCATGGCGACTTCGCAAGCCGCGACGACCTCATCGACAAACTGAACAGCTACATCATCAACCGCAACGCAACCGCGAAGCCCTTCCGCTGGACCTATGACGGCACCCCGCTCAAGGAAGCAGTCTGACCAGCCACGATCCTCAGGGGGGATCAAATGCCCATCACCAGCCCATGTCCCTGCGACATCTGCTTGCGCCGCATCGATCTCCGCAGCCATGACTTCGGGAACGTCGGTGTCCTGCTCGAACCGACTCAGCAAGTCCACCAGAGCCTGCTTCTGCGCGGCGTGCCCGATCGGGACCGTATTGAGATCCACGCTCATCAGCCAGTTGAACAGCACCACCGCGTCGGCACGCCACAAGCTGACGGTCACCACGGGCAGGTCCGGATCCATGCACCAGATACTGCCCGATCGACTGGGACAACGTGATCACACCGACGCGGCAGCCCTTCCAGCCCCCTCCACGAACTAACGCGGAGCAACACTAGTGGTGTACACGAGCACGACGCACGCGGACACCGGCTACCACCGTCATCGGTGCCACGCACGGCGAGACCGAGGAGTATCTGCGGGACCGCGGAATCCCCAGCGTGCTGCTGCGCAACGGCTGGTACCTGGAGAACTACACCAGCCAACTGCCGCAGATCCTGC
>NZ_JBEYFC010000581.1:0-5079 GCF_040634175.1 Streptomyces sp. NPDC007162 | reverse complement strand
CCCACGCGGCTCCGGGCTCCGCCACGACGGCGGGTTCCGGCCGCGCCGCGGCCAGCAGCCCCCGGGCCTCGTCCTGCACGACCAGTGCCTGCTCCACGTCCCGGGCCGCCGCCACCGCAGCGCCCAGCGTCCGGTCGCCGAGCGGCTGGGCGGTGCGCAGCGCGCCGTACAGCACGCCCCGCACCCGGCGCCGTACCACCACCGGTACCGCGAGGACCGAGCGGATGCCCTCGGTCGCCACCGGGATGTCGTACTCGTGGCTGATCTGCCGGGAGACGGAGTAGTCGGTGACCGCGCACGGCCGGGCCAGCGCCACCGCCTTGCCGCCCAGACCGTTGCCCGAGGTCACCGCGAGGGAACGCAGGGACATCGTGTGGGTGCCGCTCAGCTCGCTGATCCGCATCTGCGGCCGGCCCGCCTCGACCAGTCCGCCGAAGGCGATCGGGAGTCCGGTGGCACGCCGCAGTCTGGCCAGCGCACCGCGTATCTCCACCGCCCCCGCGACCTCTGCTGCCACCTGTATTGCCCCTTCGACCCCGGCTTCGTGCTGTCCACACCCCCGTTCGGGGGTAGTGAGACCTGCATCACGGATTACACGATGCCAGAGAGCCGCCCGGCAATGGTCCGGTACTGAAGGAGACGCGTATGACGAGTGCGACGGAGGACTTCCGCAGGGCACGGGACTTCCTGCTGGAACACCGTACGGACTACGCCACCGCCTACGAGGGTTTCGAGTGGCCGCGTCCGGACCACTTCAACTGGGCGCTCGACTGGTTCGACGTCATCGCCGAGGGCAACGACCGCACCGCCCTGCACGTCGTGGAGGAGGACGGCACCGAGACCAAGCTGTCCTTCGCCGAGCTGGCCGAGCGCTCCGACCGGGTGGCCAACCACCTGCGCGCCCGGGGCGTCGAGCCCGAGGACCGCATCCTCGTCATGCTCGGCAACCAGGCCGAGCTGTGGGAGACCGCGCTCGCCGCGATGAAGCTGCGTGCCGTCGTCATCCCGGCGACCCCGCTGCTCGGCCCGGCCGACCTGCGCGACCGCGTCGACCGGGGCCGGGTGAAGCACGTGCTCGTGCGCGCCGAGGACGCCGCCAAGTTCGACGAGGTGCCGGGGGCCTACACCCGGATCGCGGTGGGCGGGGTGCCGGTGGCGGGCTGGGAGCCGTACGAGGACGCGTACGTCGCCGCCGCCGACTTCGTCCCGGACGGGCCGACCCTCGCCGACGACCCGCTGATGCTCTACTTCACCTCGGGCACCACCGCCCACCCCAAGCTGGTCGAGCACACCCACACCTCATACCCCATCGGGCACCTGGCCACCATGTACTGGATCGGCCTCAAGCCCGGTGACGTGCACCTGAACATCTCCTCGCCGGGCTGGGCCAAGCACGCCTGGTCGAACCTGTTCGCGCCGTGGAACGCGGAGGCGACCGTCTTCATCCACAACTACGCGCGTTTCGACGCGGGCCGGCTGATGGCCGAGATGGAGCGGCACGGCGTGACCTCCTTCTGCGCTCCGCCGACCGTGTGGCGGATGCTGATCCAGGCCGACCTCACCCAGCTGGGCACCCCGCCCAGGGAGGTCGTGGCGGCCGGTGAGCCGCTCAACCCCGAGGTGATCGAGCAGGTCCGGCGGGCCTGGAACGTCACCATCCGGGACGGGTTCGGCCAGACGGAGACGGCCGTACAGGTCTCCAACAGCCCGGGGCAGCCCCTGAAGACCGGCTCGATGGGCCGCCCGAGCCCCGGGTACCGCGTCGAACTGCTCGACCCGGTGTCGGGCGCGCCGGGTGCGGCGGAGGGCGAGATCGCCCTCGACCTGTCGGCGCGGCCGGTGGGCCTGATGACCGGGTACCACGGAGACGCCGACCGGACGGCGGAGGCGATGGCCGGCGGTTACTACCGCACCGGTGACATCGGCTCCCGGGACGAGGACGGCTACATCACCTACGTCGGCCGCGCGGACGACGTGTTCAAGGCGTCGGACTACAAGATCAGCCCGTTCGAGCTGGAGAGCGCGCTGCTGGAACACGAGGCGGTGGCCGAGGCGGCCGTCGTGCCGGCGCCGGACGAGCTGCGGCTCGCCGTGCCCAAGGCGTACATCGTGCTGGCGGCGGGCTGGGAGCCGGGCCCGGACACCGCGAAGGTGCTCTTCGAGCACTCCCGGCAGGTGCTGGCACCGTACAAGCGCATCCGCAGGCTGGAGTTCGCCCCGCTGCCCAAGACCGTGTCCGGCAAGATCCGCCGGATCGAGCTGCGCGAGGCCACCGCGGAGGGCTCGGCCGAGGAGTACCGCGAGGAGGACTTCCGGTGACCTCCGACGAACTGTCGTACACCCACGGCACCGGTGCCACCGCGCTGCTCGGCGACACGATCGGCGCCAACCTCGGCCGGACGGCGGCCACCTGGCCCGACCGTGAGGCCCTCGTGGACGTGGCCTCCGGGCGCCGCTGGACGTACGCCGAATTCGCCACCGACGTCGACCGGTTGGCGCACGCGCTGCTCGCGAGCGGGATCGCCAGGGGCGACCGGGTGGGCATCTGGGCGGTCAACTGCGCCGAGTGGGTGCTGGTGCAGTACGCCACCGCCCGGATCGGCGCGATCATGGTCAACATCAACCCGGCCTACCGCACCCACGAGGTCGAGTACGTCCTCAACCAGGCCGGGATCTCCCTGCTGTTCGCCTCGCTCAGTCACAAGACCAGCGACTACCGGGCGATGGTCGAGGAAGTGCGGGGCCGGTGCCCGCAGTTGCGCGAGACCGTGTACTTCGGGGACCCGAGCTGGGACGCGCTGGCGGCGCGCGGGACGTCCGGCAGCCGGGAGGAACTGCGCTCCCGCGCGGCCGAGTTGTCCTGCGACGATGCCATCAACATCCAGTACACCTCGGGCACCACCGGCTTCCCGAAGGGCGCCACCCTCTCCCACCACAACATCCTCAACAACGGTTACTTCGTCGGGGAATCGGTCTCCTACACGGAGCAGGACCGGATCTGCATCCCCGTCCCCTTCTACCACTGCTTCGGCATGGTGATGGGCAACCTCGCGGCCACCTCGCACGGCGCCTGCATGGTGATCCCGGCCCCGTCCTTCGACCCGAAGGCCACCCTGGAGGCGGTCCAGCAGGAGCGCTGCACCTCGCTGTACGGCGTGCCGACCATGTTCATCGCGGAGCTCAACCTCCCCGGCTTCGCGTCCTACGACCTCTCCACGCTGCGCACCGGCATCATGGCGGGCTCGCCCTGTCCGGTCGAGGTGATGAAGCGGGTGGTCGCCGAGATGCACATGGCGGAGGTCTCCATCTGCTACGGCATGACGGAGACGAGTCCGGTCTCGCTGCAGACCCGGATCGACGACGACCTCGAACACCGCACCGGCACGGTCGGCCGGGTGCTGCCGCACCTGGAGGTCAAGGTCGTCGACCCGGCCACCGGGGTGACGCAACCCCGCGGTGCGGCCGGTGAGTTGTGCACCCGTGGCTACAGCGTGATGCTCGGCTACTGGAACGAGCCCGAGAAGACGGCGGAGGCCGTCGACCCCGGGCGCTGGATGCACACCGGCGACCTGGCGACGATGCGCGAGGACGGGTACGTCGAGATCGTCGGCCGCATCAAGGACATGATCATCCGGGGCGGGGAGAACATCTACCCGCGCGAGATCGAGGAGTTCCTCTACGGCCACCCCGCGATCCGTGACGTCCAGGTGGTCGGCGTACCGCACGAGACGTACGGCGAGGAGGTCCTGGCCTGCGTCATCCCGCACGACCCGGCGGCCCCACCGACCCTGGAGGACCTGCGCGCGTACTGCGCGGGCCGCCTGGCCCACTACAAGGTGCCGACCAGGATCCGGATCCTGGACACCTTCCCGATGACGGTCTCGGGCAAGGTCCGCAAGATCGAACTGAGGGAGCGATACAGCGCGCCGTAAGGGGCAGTGCCCCCACCGGCCCGCAGTCTCTCAGACCCCGTTCGCGTTCATCTCCCCGGCAACTCCGTTCACCGCCTGCGGCGCCCCCGTGAGGTCCAGCACGAACAGCGGCACCCGCAAGGCGTCGGCCTGCTCACGCGCATCCTCGGCGTACCCCGCGAGGGAGAAGTACGCGCACCCCGCCCCCTCCGCCATCGCCGTCAGCCACAGGCACTCCACATCCCGCCGCGAGGCCGCCCGCACGGTCGGATCCACCTGCGCCACCAGCCCGCGTGCGGCCAGCCCGACCCCGGACGGCGGCCGCTGGTCGGCGCGGCGGATGTCCCGGTAGCCGAGCCAGCGCAGATAGAGCGCGGCGGCCGTGACCGCGTCCCGGGCGGTGCGGATCGTCATGGGACGGAAGGCGCCCCGCGGTTCGGGTCCGGGCGCCGGCGCGGACACCGTGCCGGCGACCGGGACGCGCAGTACCGCCCCGCACGGACAGCCCACCTCCGGCTGCGGCCACTGGTCCCGGCGGCCGCAGGAACCGCAGCTCACCGTCACCCAGTCCTCGTCCCACGCGCGGTGCGCCACCGCCGTCACGTCGGCGGTGGCGTCGAGACTCGGGGTGACCGGTGCGCCACAGGCGCAGGGGTAGGAGGGCGCGGTGTAGACGTGCTCGCGCCGACAGGCCGGGCAGCGCACCGGCACGCTCTCGGACATGGCCCCCCCTCAGGCGTCGCGTCGGTTCAGCCGTCCCATGGTGCTCCTGCCGGGGCCCGGTTGTCCGTCTCTTGACGGCGTTCGCCCCCCGACCTACATTGATTCCAGATAGTAGAAGTTACTTTCCATAATGCGGAATTCCGCTCACCGCGGGGCGCGCCGGGAGCAGGCATCCGACAGTCGAAAGCAGGAGTTCTCGATGGCTCGTATGACCGCTGCCCGCGCGGCAGTTGAGATCCTCAGGCGCGAGGGCGTGACCGATGCGTTCGGGGTGCCCGGTGCGGCGATCAACCCCTTCTACGCGGCGCTCAAGGCCGCCGGCTCCATCACCCACACCCTCGCCCGCCATGTCGAGGGCGCCTCGCACATGGCGGAGGGCTACACCCGTACCCACCCCGGCAACATCGGTGTCTGCATCGGCACGTCCGGCCCCGCCGGCACCGAC
>NZ_JBEYFC010000580.1:0-5083 GCF_040634175.1 Streptomyces sp. NPDC007162 | reverse complement strand
GTTCGTGGCGGCGACGGGGCTGCCGTCGGGCCCCGGGGACGTGCAGAGCCTGTTCTACGGGCTGCCGGAGGGGGCCGATCCCGACGACAAGGTGCGCGTGCTGGTCGGGTTGTATCCGCCCGTGTGGCGCCACCGCTACGCCACGGAGTTCGCGGCCCTGTTGGAGGACAGTGGCGTCGGGGTTCGGCAGGTGGTCGACGTCGCGGCCGCGGCGGTGCGCGTCTGGGCCCGTCCCAGCAGGCACCTGCACGACCGGACCGGACGGATGTGCACCACCGTCGTGGTAACCCTGTGCGCGTGGACGGCGCTGGCGGCCGGCGCCGTCCTGTTCGCCAAGACCACTCGGGACGGGGCCTGGTATGTCACCGGGCACACCGACCCGGCCGCAGGGTGGTACAACGTGTACGCGCTGGCCTCGGCCACGTCGGCGCTGGCCATCGCGGTCGGCTGGCTGCCCCCAGTGGCCGCCGTCCTCCGCGCCCCGCAATGCCATCCCGGACGCCGCCGCGCCCGCCTGCTGTTGCTCGCCCCACCGGTGGCCGTTTCGGCCTTCCTGGGCGCTGCGGCGGTTCTCCGGCTGATCACCCACGGGGGGGGTGTCGGCCGCACTGGGTTTCTGGTCCTGGTCGGGCTCGGCCTGCTCGCCGGTGCCGCCTTCGCCGCCGGACCGGCCGCCGCGCTGCGGCACGTCACGCCGAGCGGTGCGTGGCTACGCGTCGCCACCCTGGCCGGCGCGGTCGCCACGACACTCATGGCGGTGGCCGTTCCCGCCAGCATCGGCTACGGCCTGGTCACCTTCGCCGACCGGCCCGGGTTTATGGCACTGACCGTCTACGGCACGGTCATGGCGGTCACGCTGGTGGTCGCGGCGGCCTCCTCCGCACGCGGCCTGCGGGCCGCCATCGCACGCACCCGGGGCACCGTCGATGCTCACTGACCGTTGGTGGCTGCGCCGAACCCTGAAGACCCTGCTCGTCCTGGTGATCGTGCTGGTGGTGACGCTCGGCGGCTACATCGGCTATGTGGCGGTCCGGCAGGGGCAGCAGGTCACCCTGCCGGCCCCCGCCGGCCGTTATCCAGTCGGCCGGACCACGGCCGACTGGACCGACCACGCCCGCACCGATCCACTCGCCCCGCGGCCGGGCATGCCGCGGGAGCTGTCCGCGTGGCTGTGGTACCCGGCCGCACCCGCCCCCGGCGCGCCACCCGCGCCCTATGCCCCGGGCGCATGGTCGGGACTGCACATGGGCGGCCTGCCCGGGCTGGGCGAGACCAGTTTCGACGACATCCGGGTGCACGCCGTCGCCGACGCACCCGTCGCCGCCGACCGGTTTCCCGTGGTCATGCTCGAACCCGGGTTGGGTCTGGCTGCGCCGCAGTACACCACGCTCGCGGAGAACCTGGCCAGCCACGGATACCTGGTCGCCGGGATCACCCCCACCTACAGCGCGAACCTGACCGTGCTGCACGGACGGCCGGTGAGTGCGACACCCGCCGGTAACCCGCAGGACTCCGACGCGGCCGCCATGCGCCCGGCCAACGACCGGCTGGTCAGCGTATGGGCGGCCGACGACCGCTTCGCGGCGGCCCGGGTCGCCGCGCTGGACGCCACCGGCCGGTTCGCCGGGCACGTCGACGCGGCCACCACCATGTACCTGGGCCACTCCTTCGGCGGAGCCGCCGCGCTGCAAGCCTGCCACGACGACCCGCACTGCGCCGGCGCAGCCGACCTGGACGGAACCCAGTTCGGCACGGTCGTCCACTCCGGACTCGGCAAACCGATGATGCTGCTGGCCAGCCAGAGCTCCTGTATCACCGGAACCTGCCGGCCGAGCAATGCCGACGAGCAATCCGAACGCGACGCCGCCCGCGCCTTGCTGGCAGCCAGCACCGGGCCCGTCTGGAGTTACCGGCTCAACGGGGCCGAGCACTTCAACTTCAGCGACTACGGCGCCTACTACCTGGCCGCGCCGATCCGGTCTGTGGTCGGGCTCGGGTCGATCGACAGCGACGACGCGCTGACCATCACCAACGCCTACCTGGCCGCGTTCGTCGACCATGTGGCCCGCGGCCTGCCAGAACCGCTGCTGGCCGGCCGGTCCTCGCCGTACCCCCAGGTTGAGGTACAGCGCACCGCGTCGTGAGCATGTGCACAGGAGTTTGGATATCCGTGCAGCCGACTGTGCGACATCCCGTTGGTTCCCCTGACCGCTCCGCGTGCAGGAAGCGCTTGGGGAGATTGGAAGCTCACGTCTCAACGCCCTTGTACCCACGTGGCTACGCATGGACAACGGGCAAGGGTGAACCCTGTTCGTAATGCGCTGTCCTGACTGTCGTGTTTGTGTCACCGGCGGCTTTGCAGGCGCTGTCTCAGGGCGAGGTTCTCGGCGTACAGGTTCGCGGTGACGGTGGCCAGGGCCTCGATCTCTCCCTGGAGTTCGCGTACCCGGCTGCGTGCCTCGGTCAGCTGGGTGCACAGTGTGCGGATGGTGTCGTCTCGGGCGGCTTCTGCGGGTGGGCGTCGGATGGGGCGAGGGACGTGTGCGTTCCATTCGGCGAGGAGTTCGGCGGCGCGGTGGACGGTGGCGTGGCTGAGGCAGGCTTCGCGGGCCAGGTTTTCCTTGGTGAGGGTTCCGCGCACCCTCGCGGACCTGAAGAACTGGGCACCGGTGGCGGGCATCCAGGTCGAGTACAGCCTGATCGAGAGGACCCCCGACCGCGAGCTGCTGCCGATGGCGGAGAGTCCGGGACTCGGCGCCGCTCTGTGGTCCCCGCTCGGCGGCGGACTGCTCACCGGCAAGTACCGCCACAGCGCCGAGGGACGCCTGACCGACCTCAAGGCGGTCATTCACACCGAGAACACGGCCCAGAAGACCGCGGTCGTCGACACCGTCCTGGCCGTCGCCGAGGAGAGCGGTGCGACGCCCGCCCAGGTGTCGGTGGCCTGGCTGCGTGAGCGTAGGGACCCCACCGGGACCCGTACGGTGGCGGTTACTTCTTCGCACTGCCCGGCGTACGGGACACGGACGACTGGTTCGGACGCGCGCTGCTGACCTGAATCGGTCAACACGCGGTCAAGACTTGCCCCAGCATCCCTGACCCGGTGTTCACTCTGCCGCCATCATGACTCCGCCGCAGCGCCCGGCAACGGGCGAAGCATCCCTGCCTGTACGACGCACTGACGTTCATGCCCGGAGGGTGAACCAGCATGGCCAGCACAGGAAGACGAACGGCGATCAGGAGCCTCGGGGCTCTCGCGGGGGCCGCCGCGCTCACGGTCCTCGGTGGTACCGCGCCCAGTTGGGCCGCCGTACCCGCCGGACACCGGGGCGGGCCGTCGACCACGACGCCCATCAAGCACGTGGTCGTGCTGTTCGACGAGAACATCTCGTTCGACCACTACTTCGCGACCTACCCGAAGGCCGCGAACACCGACGGGACGAAGTTCACGGCGGCGAAGAACACCCCGAAGGACGTCGACACCCTCGCGCACGCCGGGCTGCTGACGAAGAACCCGAACCAGTACCTGCCGAAGCGGCTCACCCCGGCGCAGGCGATGACCTGCGACCAGAACCACTCCTACGGTCCCGAGCAGCTGGCCTACGACGGCGGCAAGGCCGACCGGTTCGTGCAGAACACCGAGGTCGACAAGTGCTCCGGCGGCCTGTTCGGCGAGCCCGGCCTGGTGATGGACTACTACGACGGCAACACCGTCACCGGGCTGTGGAACTACGCCCAGCACTACGCCCTCAACGACCGCTCGTACAGCTCGGTCTACGGCCCGTCCACGCCCGGCGCAATCAACCTGGTGTCGGGCCAGACGCACGGCGCGATCTCGGTGGACCCGGTCACCGGCAAGCAGACCTCGACCCCGGACTCGTACGCCATCGCCTCCCCGAACGCCAAGGGTGTCGGCACGGTCGTCAACGACCCCGACCCGGCCTTCGACGACTGCTCCGACAAGGACCACACCAGCACCAGCGCACTGGCGGCGCTGCAGGGCAAGAACATCGGCGACCTGCTCAACGCCAAGAAGGTGACCTGGGGCTGGTTCCAGGGCGGTTTCCGCCCGTCCACCGCCTACAACGGCACGTCCGGCTCCTACGCCAAGTGCGACACCACGCACACCAACGTGGGCGGCGCCTCCGTGGTCGACTACAGCCCGCACCACAACCCGTTCTCGTACTACAGGTCGACGGCGAACCCCCACCACGTGGCGCCGAAGAACGTGAACGAGATCGGTCACAACGGCCAGGCGAACCACAACTACGACCTGACCGACTTCACCGCGGTGGCCAAGGCGGGCAAGCTCCCCGCCGTCAGCTTCCTCAAGGCCGGTGCGTACCAGGACGGCCACGCCGGCTACTCCGACCCGACCGACGAGCAGCACTTCCTCGTCAACGAGATCAACACCGTCCAGAGCTCGCCGCAGTGGAAGTCCACCGCGATCGTCGTCGCCTACGACGACTCCGACGGCTGGTACGACCACGCCTACACCAAGCCCCGCAACGGCTCCAAGGACACCACGGTCGGCTCCAACGGCAAGGCCCTCGACAGCGCGGCCTGCCAGTCCGGCCCGGCCGCGTCCGGTGGCTACGCCGACCGCTGCGGCCCGGGCACCCGGCAGCCGCTGCTGGTCGTCTCGCCCTACAGCAAGGTGAACAAGGTCGACCACACCCTGACCGACCAGGCCTCGATCACCCGGTTCATCGAGGACAACTGGCGCACCGGCCGGATCGGCGACCACTCCTTCGACGCCACCGCGGGTTCGCTGAACGGCATGTTCGACTTCAGGCACCCGAACGACAAGCAGGTGCTGCTGAAGTCCGACGGCTCCGTCAGGTCCGTCGGCCCGATCCGGCACGTGGCCGCGGTCAGCACGCAGATCACCCCCGGCCCGGCGATGGTGAACACCGCCGCCACGACCGGCTCCGGCGGGTTCCCGACGCTTCCGGTGGGCCTCGGTGCGGGCGCCCTGGTGGCCGCCGGCGCCACGGGCACCTACCTGACGCTGCGCCGCAAGCAGCGCACCACCGCCTGACGCCCACCGCGCCCTGACCCGCTCGGCACGGTCCGCCTTCCC
>NZ_JBEYFC010000579.1:0-5087 GCF_040634175.1 Streptomyces sp. NPDC007162 | reverse complement strand
TGCAGGGAGCTGGCCCGGCTGCGGGCCGACGTCGGCATGGTCTTCCAGTCCTTCAACCCCCAGGAGCTGGGGGTTGCCCCTACGGCGTCACCGGTTCAGCTCGAACCAGACGACCTTCCCGGTACTGAGCCGCGTCGCTCCCCACCGTCTGGCCAGTCTGTTGACGAGGTACAGCCCCCGGCCGCCCTCGTCCGTCGCCCGGGCCTGCCGCAGCCGCGGCAACTGCGGCACGTCGTCGCCGACTTCGCAGCGCAGCACGTCCGTCCGCAGCAACCGCAAGGTCACCGGCCGCGAGGCGTACCGCACCGCGTTGGTGACCACCTCGCTGACCAGCAGCTCGACGGAGTCGGACAGTTCCTCCAGCCCCCAGCGGTCCAGCGCCCGGCGCGCGAGCCGCCGGGCCCGGCCGGGCGCCGCGTCCTCCGGCTCCAGGAACCAGAACGCCACGTCGCTCGGCGCGATCCCGTCGAACCGGGCGGCGAGCAGCGCGATGTCGTCGTCACGGTCACCCGGCCCCAGCATGTCGAGCACCTCGTCGCACAGGGCCTCCAGCGGCGGCGGATGATCAGGACCCGTCAGCTGCGCGGTCGCGGCGAGCTTCTCCCGCAGCTGCTCTATCCCGGTCCACACGTCCCGCAGCCGGGACTCCACCAGACCGTCGGTGTACAGCAGCAGCGTCGCCCCGGCGGGCGCGTCCAGCTCCACCGCCTCGAAGTCGACCCCGCCGACCCCGATCGGCGCCCCCGGCGGCACCCGCAGCACCTCGGCCCGGCCGCCCAGATGCAGCAGCACCGGCGGCGGATGCCCGGCGTTGGCGATGGTGATGCGGTGCGAGACCGGGTCGTAGACGGCGTACAGGCAGGTCGCCATGCGGTCGCTGCCGAGCCGCTGGGCCTGCTCGTCGAGGTGGTGCAGGACCTCCTGCGGGGGCAGGTCCAGGCCCGCGAGGGTCTGCGCGGTGGTCCGCAGCTGGCCCATGATGGCCGCCGACGTCATGGAGTGGCCCATCACGTCGCCGACGACCAGGGCGACCCGGCTGCCGGGCAGCGGGATCGCGTCGTACCAGTCACCGCCCACCCGCGCGGTCTCGGCCGCCGGCAGATAGCGGGACGCCAGCCGCACCCCCGTCGCGCTCGGCAGGTGCTCGGGCAGCATGGTCCGCTGCAACTCGTCGGCGATGTAGGCCTCCCGGCCGTACAGCACCGCCTTGTCGATGCCGAGCGCGGTGTGCGTGGCCAGCTGGGCGGCGACCAGCAGATCGTCGGCCTCGAACGCGAGCCGCTCCGGACGGCGCAGGAACAGGGCCGCGCCGATCACCCGGCGGCGGCCGCGCAGCGGGGCCAGGATCGCCCGCTGGGCGCCGGGGACGAGCGACTCGTTGCCCTCGCCGAGGAGTTCGGGCAGGGCCGAGCGCGCGGCGGGGGAGTCCGCGAAAACCGGTCGCACGCCCCGTAGTACCTCGTTCAGGGCACCGCCCGGCCGTACCTCGCACAGCTCGGCGGTGAGCTCGGCCAGCCCGACGTCGGCGGGATCCGGCTCCGGGACGGGGAGTTGCGGGAAACCGCCCTCGGTGTCCCGCTCCTCCGGGATCCGGTCGGTGCGGCGCAGCCGCAGCACCACCGCACCGGTGGGCCGTTCGTCGCCGACCGGCAGCGGGTCGCGCAGATAGACCAGGATCGCGTCCGAGAAGGTCGGCACGGTCGCCCGGCACAGCCCCATCACGATCTCGTCGAGGTCGATGCCCCGGGCGATCCGGCGGGTCGCGGCGCCCACGAAACGCAGCCGGTCGCCGTCCCGCCGCATCGGCATCGGCCGGCCGGGCGGCAGCCCGCGTCCGCTGCGACGCTCCTGGGGGCCCGCGGCCCGTTCCTGCTCCGTGCCCGGCTGGGGCGGGATGCCCTCGGTGGGGCGCGGCCGGTGCGGATCGGGCTCAGCGCTGGTGGGCTGGGCGTGCTCGGGGCCGTTGACGGAGTGCTCCTTGGACGTGCTGGTACCGGGGCCGGAGGGCGTCTCGCCCGGGCGGGCCTGCGCGGATAACGCGGTGCCGCCGAGCGGATGGGGCTGTGCCTGCGCCTGGGGCTGCGGGGAACGCAGGAGCGCCCCGCGGGCCTGAGCGGGGTCGGCGCCCGGCTGGGGGCGCTCGTAAGAGGTGGGCTGCTCCGTCACGCGTGTCGCATCCGTCCGTCCGGGGCTGCGCGCCGGGCGCGCAGGTGGTCCCGCCGAAAGTCCGATACCCGGATCAGCTGCCCCAGGAACGGATTTCCGGCGTGGCTGGAGGCTGTTGCCCTGCCACCGGCGAACGGTCCCGGGCCGGCGCGCCGTTCGCCCGTGCTGCCCTCGTACCCCTCGCTCACGTCCTGCCGCCCCTCGGTGACGTTCGGTCAAGCCCGGAACACCGCCCGGGAGTTGCGCACGACGCGTGAACTCGACGCGCCCTTGCGGAGGACGATCCTACGGTTGTGGACCGGGGGCGCATCAAGGGTCTCATGAGGACACGTGCGCGGGCGTGCGGTCCCAGTCCTCCGGCAGCGACGGAACCGCCCAGGCGGGGTCCGGCCGCCAGTGCTGCCAGCCGTCCGAGAACGGTGCCTGCCAGGACCGTACCGCCTCGACCGCGGACCGGCCCGCGGCCCGCGCCGCCGCGGCCTTCGCCGCGTCCATCAGCCCGTCCTGCTGGGCCTGCGCGAACTCGTCCTCGTCGAGCCACTCCCAACTGCGGTCGGGGTGCACCGCGATGTCCAGAAAGTAGTCCTCCGAGTCCACCCCGCCGTCCCAACGGGCCAGCGGCTGCTCAAGGTTGACGTACCAGTTCTTGAAGTGCCAGCCCGGCTCCCAGAACAGCCACACCGACCAGGGGTCACCGGGCCTGGCCAGCTTCAGCACCCCGGTGCCCAGCCAGTGGCCGTGTCCCACGGTCCGCGGCTTGGTGTACCGGGACTCCAGCGGCTCCTCGCGCACCGCGGAGCCGTCGGCGAACACGGGCTTGACGCACTCCGTGCCGGGCGCCAGCCACACCGCCAGCAGCTCCGCGTCGTCCCGCACGACGGTGACGGGGCGCGCGATGTGGAAGCCGTCCCCGGCGTTCTCCCGGTACCGCCACAGGATCTGACTCCCGGGCGTCCAGAAACCGCTCCCGTTCCCGGTCGCGCCACCCGTTTCCCCGCGCCTCACGCGTCTCACCGCTCCACCGTCTGCCATGCACAGATATTAGGTGCCACAGGCATACGACGCTGCGGTGGACGTCACGGTTCTCACCGGGCGGCGTGAAACGTTCGTACCCGGTTACGGGCGTGTCATCCGCAGGACATCCAGTGCCTCGTCCAACTGCTCGACCGTCAGATCGCCCTTCTCGACATAGCCGCCCTCCAGCACCACCTGACGGATCGTCTTCCGCTCCGCCAGCGCCTTCTTGGCGACCTTGGCCGCCTCCTCGTACCCGATGTACCTGTTGAGCGGCGTCACCACGGACGGCGACGACTCGGCGTACTCCCGTGCCCGGTCCCGGTTCGCGGTGATGCCGTCCACCGTCCGGTCGGCCAGCAGCCGCGCCACGTTGGCGAGCAGCCGCACCGACTCCAGCACGTTCTTCGCGATGACCGGAAGCATCACGTTGAGCTCGAAGTTGCCCGCCGCACCGGCGAACGCGATGGTCTGGTCGTTCCCGATGACCTGGGCCGACACCATCAACACGGCTTCGGGGACGACCGGGTTGACCTTCCCCGGCATGATCGAGGACCCCGGCTGGAGATCGGGCAGCGCGATCTCGGCGAGCCCGGTGCGCGGCCCGGAGGCCATCCACCGCAGATCGTTGGCGATCTTCGTCAGGCCGACCGCTACGGTCCGCAGCTGCCCGCTGGTCTCGACGATCCCGTCCCGCGCGCCCTGCGCCTCGAAGTGGTCGCGGGCCTCGGTGAACGGCAGCCCGGTCACCCGGGCGACCTCCTCGATCACGGCGGCGGAGAACCCGGGCGGGGTGTTGATCCCGGTGCCGACCGCGGTCCCGCCGAGCGGGAGTTCCGCGAGCCGGGGCAGCGAGGCGCGCAGCCGCTCGACGCCGTACCGCACCTGCGCGGCGTACCCGCCGAACTCCTGCCCGAGCGTCACCGGCGTGGCGTCCATCAGGTGCGTACGCCCGGACTTCACGACCTCGGCGAACTCCTCGGACTTCCTACCGAGGGAGTCGGCGAGGTGTTCGAGGGCCGGGATCAGGTCCCGGGTGACGGCGGCGGTGGCGGCGATGTGGATCGACGACGGGAAGACGTCGTTGGAGGACTGCGAGGCGTTGACGTGGTCGTTGGGGTGGACGTCCCGGCCGAGCCGCTCGCTCGCCAGCGTGGCGACGACCTCGTTGGTGTTCATGTTGGACGAGGTGCCGGAGCCCGTCTGGAAGACGTCGACGGGGAACTGCTCGTCCCAGTCCCCGCGGGCGACCTCCGCGGCCGCCTCCTGGATCGCCTCGGCCACGTCCTGGTCGAGCACCCCGAGCCGTGCGTTCACCTTCGCCGCGGCGCCCTTGACACGGGCGAGCGCCTCGATGTGCGCGCGCTCGATCCGCTGCCCGGAGATCGGGAAGTTCTCGACGGCGCGCTGGGTCTGGGCCCGCCACTTGGCTTCGGCGGGGACCCGGACCTCGCCCATGGAGTCGTGCTCGATGCGGTAGTCGCTCATACCCGTATAGCGATCGGGACCGCGGGGATGTTCCGGATCGGCGCCACCCGCCCCCGTACGGACCAGGGACGGGCGCGCCGCGCGGGATCAGGCCAGACCCGGGCCCGCACGGGGACGCTGGTGAACGTCGGCTGCGGTGCCGGGTCCTGGAAGCAGTCGTTCGACCTGTTCGTCCGACGGTACTGATTACGCCAGCCCGGGCCCCCGCACCGGAATCGTCGTGAACGTCGGCGCGGGGGCCGGGTCCTGGAAGAAGTCGTTGCCCTTGTCGTCCACCACGATGAACGCCGGGAAGTCCTCGACCTCGATCTTCCAGACCGCCTCCACCGACCACAAGGGGGACCCTGTCTCCAGAGTTTTCCGGTGTATGTCAAGCCTTGGTAAGGTTCTTCGCGTTGCGTCGAATTAAGCCACATGCT
>NZ_JBEYFC010000578.1:0-5130 GCF_040634175.1 Streptomyces sp. NPDC007162 | reverse complement strand
GGCGCAGCCGGGCCGCCGCGTAGCCGCTGGGTCCCGTGTCCTCTGCGTCGTTGCGCACATCCGTACCCGTCACCCGGCGACTCCTGCCTGTATGCAGATGGTGGTTCTGTTCTACAGCGCGTCCGGGCCGCGCTCGCCCGTGCGGACCCGTACGGCGGTCTCGACCGGAAGCGACCAGACCTTGCCGTCGCCGATCTTGCCGGTGCGGGCGGCCTTGACGACGACGTCGATCAACTGCTCGGCGTCGTCGTCCTCGGCCAGTACCTCGATACGGATCTTGGGCACCAGGTCGACCGTGTACTCGGCACCACGGTAGACCTCGGTGTGGCCGCGCTGCCGACCGTATCCGCTGGCCTCGGTGACCGTGAGGCCGTGGACGCCGAAGGCCTGCAGGGCCTCCTTGATCTCGTCGAGCCGGTGGGGCTTCACGACGGCGGTGATGAGCTTCATGCGTCCACCTTCTTGCTCGTGCCGGCCAGGGCCGCGGTCACGGAGCCGACGACACCGCCGCCCGCACCGCTGAAGTCGTATGCAGTCTCGGCGTGCTCGGCCTGGTCGATGCCGGAGATCTCCTCGTCCTCGGTGACCCGCATGCCGATGGTCTTGTCGAGGAGGAAGGCGAGGACCGCGGAGGCGACCAGGGAGTAGGCGAGGACCGCGCCGACACCGGCGCACTGCTTCCACAGCTGGGTGAAGGAGTGGTCGCCGTAGAAGACGCCGGTCGCGGTGGACTGGCCCTTGCCGGTGGCGAAGAAGCCGATGAGCAGGGAGCCGATGATGCCGCCGACCATGTGGACGCCGACCACGTCGAGGGAGTCGTCGAAGCCGAACTTGAACTTCAGGCTGACCGCGGCGGCACAGGCGACACCGGCGATGACACCGACGGCGATCGCGCCGAGCGGGGAGACCGCGCCACCGGACGGGGTGATCGCGACCAGGCCGGCGACCGCGCCGGAGGCGGCGCCGAGGGTGGTGAACGCGCCGTGCCGGATCTTCTCGTAGGCAAGCCAGGCCAGCATGGCGGCGGCGGTGGCGACCTGCGTGTTGACGAACATCAGCGCGCCGACGCCGTCGTCGTTGCCGAGCCACGAGCCGGCGTTGAAGCCGAACCAGCCGAACCACAGGAGACCTGCGCCGAGCATGACCAGCGGGAGGCTGTGCGGGCGCATCGGGTCCTTCTTGAAGCCGACGCGCTTGCCGATGACCAGGATGACGCCGAGGGCGCCGGCACCGGCGTTGATGTGGACCGCGGTACCACCGGCGAAGTCGATCACGCCGAGCTTGAAGGCCCAGCCGTCGGCGCCCCACACCCAGTGGGCGACCGGGACGTAGACGATCGTGAGCCACAGGGCGACGAAGAGCGCCCAGGCCGAGAACTTCACGCGGTCCGCGATGGCGCCGCTTATCAGGGCCGGGGTGATGACCGCGAACATCATCTGGAAGACCATGAAGACGAAGATCGGGATCGTGTAACCGGGCCAGAGCTCGGTCAGCCCGACGTGGCTCATGCCCAGCCAGTGGGAGTCGTAGCCGATGAAGCCGTTGCTGGAGCCGAAGGCCAGGGAGAAGCCGTAGAGCACCCACAGGATGGTGACGATCCCGATGCTGATGAAGCTCATCATCAGCATGTTCAGGGTGCTCTTGACGCGGACCATGCCGCCGTAGAAGAAGGCGAGGCCCGGCGTCATGAGCAGCACCAGGGCAGAACAGATGAGCATGAAGCCCGTGTTCGCGGAGGACAGCTTGGGTGCCTCCGCGGCAAGCGTGATGGCGGCTGATGCCATCGGCGTCTCCTCGTCGGTTGGTACGGCCCCGTGCGGGTCGGAGCGTGAGCGGTCCGGTGAAGCGGGGGGTGGGCCGTTATGCGCCATGAGATTGGCGCAGC
This sequence comes from Streptomyces sp. NPDC007162, assembly GCF_040634175.1. Classification (NCBI taxonomy): domain Bacteria; kingdom Bacillati; phylum Actinomycetota; class Actinomycetes; order Kitasatosporales; family Streptomycetaceae; genus Streptomyces; species Streptomyces sp. NPDC007162. Next base: position 3,245 of record NZ_JBEYFC010000578.1, on the reverse strand, counting down.
GCGGTTTCGGTGGAAGCCCCTCGTTGTTTCGCCGGGGTGACGAAGGCGCCCTGCGTGTTACGCGTCGATGAACTGCAAGATGTCCGGCTCCGGGATCGTTATCGTGACGCAACCTTCCCCCGGAGGTCTCCGGGCGGAAGAGAGCCGGCCGCGGCGGCCTTCCGAATGACCTGGCATGGGGGAGCCGAGTCGGGCAGTTCGGGAGGGCCGGCCGCGGCCGGGGTCCGGGGTCGCCGGGGTTCAGACCGCCTCGGCGGTCTCCGGCAGGTCGGCGGCGAGCTGCTCGGTGAGGTCGACGACCGCCGCCAGGTCGCCGTGGTCACGGACGGCCGAGTCGACCGTCTTTCGGATACGAGTGTTCACACGCTCCGAGCGCACCTTCTTGGCGATGCCCAGGGCCTCGGAGGTCAGCACCGTGCTCTGCTCGGGCTCGCCCCGCAGCAGGTGCACGGTGGCCATGCCGATCAGGTTCAGTGCGTACGACCGCTGGTGCTCGGCGTCCTTGGCGAACAGCTCCACCGCCCGCTGCATGAGGGGCTCGGCCAGGGAGGCGTAGGTGGGGCTGCGACCCGCGACGTAGGCGAGGTCACGGAAGGAGTGCGAGTTCTCCCCGTAGAGCTCGGCCTCGGAGAAGAAGCGGATCCAGTCGGGGTCCGGGTCGTCCCACTCGTCGGCCTCGGCGAAGGTGTCCTCGGCCATCCGGACCGCCCGCTTGCACTTGCCGGGCTGGCCCATGTTGGCGTAGGCGCGGGCCTCCATCGCATACAGCATCGACTGGGTGCGCGGGCTGGCGCAGTCCCGGCTGCCGTACTGGGCGAGGTGGATCAGCTCCAGGGCGTCGTCGGGCCGGCCGAGGTGGATCATCTGGCGGCTCATGCTGGAGAGCACGTACGAGCCGAGCGGCTTGTCGCCGGCCTCCTTGGCCGCGTGCAGGGCGAGCACGAAGTACTTCTGTGCGGTGGGCTGGAGCCCGACGTCGTACGACATCCAGCCGGCCAGTTCGGCCAGTTCGGCGGCGACCTGGAAGAGCTTGCGGGAGGTGGGCTCGGACTGGGGTTCCTGGAGCAGGTCGGTGACCTCGTGCAGCTGGCCGACGACCGCCTTGCGGCGCAGTCCGCCGCCGCACTGGGCGTCCCACTGCCGGAACATCACCGTGGTGGACTCCAGCAGCTCCAGCTCGGGCTTGGAGAGGCGGCCTGGCCGGCGGGACTCGGCGGCCGACTCGGGGGCCGTCTGCTGTGAGCCGCCCGGCGTGGGGACCAGCCAGCGCTGCATGGGCTCGATGAGGGACGGGCCCGCCGACAGGACCAGCGAGGTTCCGAGGAAGCCGCGCCGCGCCAGCATCAGGTCGCTGCGCGAGAACTCGCTGAGCATGGCCACCGCCTGCGGGCCCGTCCAGGGCAGGTCGACGCCGGTCGCGGAGGGTGACTGGCGTGCGGCCCGCAGACCGAGGTCCTCGACCGAGACGACACAGCCGAACCGCTCGGAGAACAGCTCGGAGAGGATCCTGGGGATCGGCTCGCGCGGGTTCTCCCCGTCGAGCCAGCGACGCACCCTGGACGTGTCCGTCGAGATGTGGTTGGCCCCCAACTGGCGTGCCCTGCGGTTCACTTGCCGCGCCAGCTCGCCCTTCGACCAGCCGCTGCGCACGAACCACGAGTTGAGCAGCTCATTGGGGCGCTTGTCCGTGCTGGCCGCGGTCGCCCCGCTTCCGCCGTTGCCGCCCACTGGAACGCCCCCATCCCTGAGACCACTTGATGCCGGATGCGCCAAGCCCTATCAGAATGCCGGTAGATACGGCCGCCCGTCGCCGGTTCTCACCCTTCGAACGGGATCCCGAGTTGCCTCCGGCATACCCAGAAGAGCATGTGCCCCCAGGCCTCGTGCACTCAAAGTAATCCTACGATCACTGGTCCAGCCATGGCGATCCCGGAAACGCCACCATTCGCCACCCCTTCGAATGAACTCACGATGCCCTTCGCGCGATTCACTTGACATAGGACGGCCGGGAGTTGGCGGAACGGTGCATTCGGGGGCGCGTGTCTGCGGACGCACCACCCAAGACGCTTCGGGGCGCCGCCTTGACCGTGCGGGCGAAAGGGGAGGCGGAGCCGTAGCGTCACGTTCCGTTCTCATCCCGTTCCGTGTCGTAACCACCGGCGCGCCGGACCCGTTGGAGGGGGCATGGGCTTCACGATCGGCGGCATTCGCGAGATCCGCTCCGGCACACGCCGACGCGGCCGTTCATCGGACTGCACCGCCGTCGCCGAGTTCACCGGACTGTGGGGCTGGGACGTGGTGCCGGGTGCCCGGGCCGCGGGCGGCGCGTGCTCCTGCGGGCAGGCGGAGTGTCCCGCGCCGGGAGCGCATCCACTGGACTTCGCACCCGAGGTACCCGCGGGCGCCACGCTCGACGAGGTCACCAAGGCCTGGGGCGAGTTCCCGGGCGCGGCGGTGCTGCTGCCGGTCGGCCGCGCCTTCGACGTCGTCGAGGTCGCCGAGGCCGCCGGGCGCCGCGCCCTGGTGCGCCTGGAGCGCATGGGCCTGCCGCTCGGACCGGTCACCGGCACCCCGGAGGGCCGTGCCCACTTCTTCGTCGCCCCCGGCGCCGCCGCCGAGCTTCCCGAGCTGCTCTACCGTACGGGCTGGGACGACCCGGACTCCCTGGACCTGCGCGGCCTCGGCTCCGGCGCGTACATCACCGCGCCGCCGTCGGACCGGGGCGGCCTGGGCCCGGTGCGCTGGCTGCGGCCGCCGGCCCTGGACTCGGCGACACGGCTGCCCGCCGCACGGCTGCTGCTGGGGACACTGGCCTACGTCGCGCACCGGTCGCGGGCGTAGCAGCCGTACACACACCGAAGCGCCCGCCCCCGACTGCACCTCGGGAACAGGCGCTTCTCACTCCTGTGGGTAGTAAATTTACTACCCCGCTACTCCCCGATAAGGGCGTCAACGAACGCCTCCGGCTCGAACGGGGCCAGGTCGTCCGCGCCCTCGCCGAGGCCGATGAGCTTGACCGGGACCCCCAGTTCGCGCTGGACCGCGATCACGATGCCGCCCTTGGCGGTGCCGTCCAGCTTGGTGAGCACGATGCCGCTGATGTCCACGACCTCGGCGAACACCCGCGCCTGGACCAGGCCGTTCTGCCCGGTGGTGGCGTCGAGGACGAGCAGCACCTCGTCCAGCGGGGCGTGCTTCTCGACGACCCGCTTGACCTTGCCGAGCTCGTCCATCAGGCCGGTCTT
>NZ_JBEYFC010000577.1:0-5133 GCF_040634175.1 Streptomyces sp. NPDC007162 | reverse complement strand
GCACCACCTACGACGACACCGGCCGCGCCGTCGAGTTCGGCGACCATATTTACCGGCCGACCCGCTACTCCTTCGAGTTCCAGCTGCTCGTACGGGCCGTGATGCGCTCGTACACGCTGCGGGCGCTGCGCCGGGACCCCGACGAGATCGACGTCGACTTCGTGCTGCACGGCGTCGAGCCGGGTACGGCCGTCGCCGCCGGGCCCGCCTCCCGGTGGGCGTCCCGGGCCGCCGCCGGGGACCCGGTGATCCTGCTCGGCCCGGCGGTCGCCGACAACCGGGCGATCCGCTTCCGGCCGCCCGAGGACACCGACCTGCTGCTGGTCTGGGGCGACGAGACCGCCGTACCGGCCGCGACCGCCGTCCTCGAATCGCTCCCCGCCGGCACCCGGGTCCGCGCCTGGCTGGAGGTCCCGCACGCCGGTGACATCCAGGACGTGGTCACCGCGGCGGACGCGGAGATCACCTGGCTGACCGGGGGCCGGAACGCCACGGAGGCGGTCCGTGCCGCGCGGCTCCCCTCCCACGCACACCCGTACGCCTGGATCGCCGGGGAGTCCGGGCGGGTGAAGGAGCTGCGCCGGCACCTCGTCGGCGAGCGCGGGATCGACCGACGCCGGGTCACCTTCGTCGGGTACTGGCGGCGGGGCCTGACGGAAGAACAACTCCGGGTGACCGACGCATAGTTCCCGGATAACTTAGGTTAGGCTAACCTAAGTTAAGATGATCTCCTCACTCCCTCGCACGGACACCCTGCCCCGGAGGACTCCCGCATGCGCTCCCACCTGCTCAATGACCTCACCGCGGAGCACTACCGCCGTCGCGTGACCGAAGGAGTGGAGCGGGTGGCGGCCAAACTCGCCACCACCGAACGTCCGTTCACCGGTGTCACCGTCGACGCCCTCGCCCCCCTCGTCGACGGCATCGACCTCGACCGGCCGCTGCACGACACCACCGCGGTCCTGGACGAACTGGAGGACGTCTACCTCCGGGACGCGGTCTACTTCCACCACCCCCGCTACCTCGCCCACCTCAACTGCCCGGTGGTCATCCCGGCGGTGCTGGGCGAGGCCGTGCTCTCCGCCGTCAACTCCTCCCTGGACACCTGGGACCAGTCGGCGGGCGGCACCCTGATCGAGCGGAAACTGATCGACTGGACGGCCGCCCGCATCGGCCTGGGCGAGGGCGCCGACGGGGTGTTCACCTCCGGCGGCACCCAGTCCAACCTCCAGGCGCTGCTGCTGGCCCGCGAGGAGTCGAAGACCGACTCCCTCGCCCGGCTGCGGATCTTCGCCTCCGAGGCCGGCCACTTCAGCGTGCAGAAGTCCGCGAAGCTGCTCGGCCTCGGCCAGGACGCGGTGGTCTGCGTCCCCGTCGGCCACGACAGGCGCATGCAGTCCGTCGCCCTCGCCCGCGAACTGGAACGCTGCCTCGGGGACGGTCTGGTGCCCATGGCGGTCGTCGCCACCGCGGGCACCACCGACTTCGGCTCCATCGACCCGCTGCCGGAGATCGCCGAGCTGTGCGCGCAGTACGGCGTGTGGATGCACGTCGACGCCGCCTACGGCTGCGGACTGCTCGCCTCCCTGAAGCACCGGGACCGGATCGCCGGCATCGAGCGCGCCGACTCCGTCACCGTCGACTACCACAAGTCCTTCTTCCAGCCGGTGAGTTCGTCCGCGGTACTGGTCCGGGACGCGGCCACCCTGCGGCACGCCACCTACCACGCGGAGTACCTCAACCCGCGCCGGACGGTGCAGGAGCGCATCCCCAACCAGGTCGACAAGTCCCTGCAGACCACCCGCCGCTTCGACGCCCTCAAGCTGTGGATGACCCTGCGCACCATGGGCGCCGACGGCATCGGCGAACTCTTCGACGAGGTCTGCGACCTGGCGGCGGAGGGCTGGCGGCTGCTCGCGGCCGACCCGCGCTACGACGTGGTCGTCGAGCCGTCCCTGTCCACCCTCGTCTTCCGCTACGTCCCGGCCGCCGTCACCGACCCGGCCGAGATCGACCGCGCCAACCTCTACGCCCGCAAGGCCCTGTTCGCCTCCGGGGACGCGGTGGTCGCGGGCACCAAGGTCGGCGGCCGCCACTACCTCAAGTTCACGTTGCTCAACCCCGAGACCACGACCGCCGACATCGCCGCCGTCCTCGATCTGATCGCCGGCCACGCCGAGCAGTACCTGGGAGAGTCCCTTGACCGCGCGTCCTGAAAACCCCGCCGCCGTCCATGACTTCGTGGGGATCGGGCTCGGGCCCTTCAATCTCGGCCTCGCCTGCCTGACCGAGCCGATCGCCGAACTGGACGGCGTCTTCCTCGACTCGAAGCCCGGCTTCGAGTGGCACGCCGGCATGTTCCTGGACGGCGCCCACCTCCAGACCCCGTTCATGTCGGACCTGGTCACCCTCGCCGACCCGACCTCGCCGTACTCCTTCCTCAACTACCTGAAGGAGAAGGGACGGCTGTACTCGTTCTACATCCGCGAGAACTTCTACCCGCTGCGGGTGGAGTACAACGACTACTGCCGCTGGGCCGCGGGCAAACTGACCAACATCCGCTTCGGCACCACGGTCACGGAGGTCCGGTACGCGGACGCGGACGAGGTGTACGTCGTCACGACGGCCGCCGGCGAGACGTACCGCGCCCGTCGGCTGGTCCTCGGCACCGGCACCCCGCCGCACGTCCCGGCGGCCTGCGAGGGCCTGGGCGGGGACCTCGTCCACAACTCGCAGTACCTCACGCACCGGGAGGCGCTGCGGGCCAAGGAGTCGATCACGCTGGTCGGCAGCGGCCAGTCGGCCGCCGAGATCTACCAGGACCTGCTGAGCGAGATCGACGTCCACGGCTACCGGCTGAACTGGGTGACCCGCTCCCCGCGCTTCTTCCCGCTCGAATACACCAAGCTCACGCTGGAGATGACCAGCCCCGAGTACATCGACTACTACCACGCCCTGCCCGAGGACACCCGCTACCGGCTCACCGCCGAGCAGAAGGGCCTCTTCAAGGGCATCGACGGCGACCTGATCGACGAGATCTTCGACCTGCTGTACCGGAAGAGCCTCGGCGGCCCGGTCCCGACCAGACTGCTCACCAACTCCTCCCTGAACGCGGCGTCCTACGACAACGGCACGTACACGCTGAAGCTGCGGCAGGAGGAACAGGGCAAGGACTACGAGATCGAGACCCAGGGCCTGGTCCTGGCCACCGGCTACAGGTACGCCGAGCCGGAGTTCCTCAGGCCCGTCCGGGACCGGCTGCGCTACGACACGCACGGCAACTTCGACGTGGCCCGCAACTACGCGATCGACGTCACCGGCCGGGGCGTCTTCCTGCAGAACGCCGGCGTCCACACCCACAGCATCACCAGCCCCGACCTGGGCATGGGCCCCTACCGGAACGCGTACATCATCCGCGAGCTGCTCGGCTCCGAGTACTACCCGGTGGAGAAGACGATCGCCTTCCAGGAGTTCTCGGTATGAGCACCACCGCCACCCCCGCCTTCACCTTCCGGCCCCTCGACCCCCTCAGGGACGCCGGACTGCTGCACAGCTGGGTGACGCATCCCAAAGCGGCCTACTGGATGATGCAGGACGCCCGGCCGGCGGACGTCGAACGGGCGTACCTGGAGATCGCGGCCGACGAGCACCACCACGCGCTCCTCGGCCTCGGCGAGGACGGCGGCCCCGCCTTCCTCATGGAGTACTACGACCCGGCCCACCGCGAGCTGGTCGGGCTGTACGAGCCCGAGCCGGGGGACGTCGGGATGCACTTCCTCGCCCCCGCCACCGACACGCCCGTGCACGGGTTCACGAAGGCCGTCATCACCGCCGTCGTCGCCCACCTCTTCGAGGACCCGGCGGCCCGCCGGATCGTCGTCGAACCGGACGTGCGCAACACGGCCGTGCACGCGCTGAACGAAGCCGTCGGGTTCGTGCCCGTACGGGAGATCCAGAAGCCGGAGAAGAAGGCGTTGCTGAGCTACTGCACCCGGGAACGGTTCGAGAGGGCGGTGGCCGCCGTATGACCCTCTCGGACGCGGTCGCCCACCTGTCCCCCGAGCGCTGGGAGCAGGCCAACCGGCTCCTGATACGCAAGGCGCTCGCCGAGTTCGCCCACGAGCGCCTGATCACCCCGGAGGCGGACGGGCCGTCGTACGTCGTCCGCAGCGACGACGGCCTGACGCGCTACCGCTTCACCGCCGTCCGCCGCGCCCTCGACCACTGGCAGGTGGACGCCGAGTCCATCGCCCGTACCCGCGACGGCGCCGAACTCCCGCTCGCTGCCCTCGACTTCTTCATCGAGCTGAGGGAGTCCCTGGGCCTGAGCGACGAGATCCTGCCGGTCTACCTGGAGGAGATCTCCGCCACCCTCTCCGGCACCTGCTACAAGCTCACCAAGGACCGGGTCCCGGTCGCCGAGCTGGTCCGCGCCGGCTTCCAGGACATCGAGACCGGCATGACCGAGGGCCACCCCTGCTTCGTCGCCAACAACGGGCGGCTCGGCTTCGGCGTCCACGACTACCTGTCCTACGCCCCCGAGACCGCGAGCACGGTCCGGCTGGTGTGGCTGGCGGCGCACAGGTCGCGGGCCGCGTTCACGGCGGGGGCCGGGATCGAGTACGAGTCCTTCGTGCGGGAGGAGCTGGGCGGGGCGACCGTCGAGCGCTTCTACGGCGTCCTGCGCGAGCGGGGGCTGGACCCCGCCGACTACCTCCTCGTCCCGGTCCACCCCTGGCAGTGGTGGAACAAGCTCACCGTCACCTTCGCCGCCGAGGTCGCCCGCGGGTACCTGGTCTGCCTGGGCGAGGGCGACGACGAGTACCTGGCCCAGCAGTCCGTCCGGACCTTCTTCAACCGCTCCCACCCCCGGAAGCACTACGTCAAGACCGCACTGTCGGTCCTCAACATGGGCTTCATGCGCGGGCTCTCGGCCGCCTACATGGAGGCGACCCCGGCCATCAACGACTGGCTGGCCCAGCTCATCGAGAACGACCCGGTGCTCAAGGCCACCGGCCTGTCGATCATCCAGGACCGGGCCGACCTTCTCTTCCACCTGTCGGGCACGACGCCTGCTCCGCGGAGAAGACCCGCTGGATCGAGCCTCTCCAGCCCAGCAGCCCGGCCGCCGCC
>NZ_JBEYFC010000576.1:0-5137 GCF_040634175.1 Streptomyces sp. NPDC007162 | reverse complement strand
CTGGAGCGCCTGAAGGAGGCCGCCAAGGGCACCGGCAACCTCATGGAGGCCACCCTGGAGTGCGCCCGCGCCGGCGTGACGACCGGGGAGTGGGCCGGGGCCCTGCGCGAGGTGTTCGGCGAGTTCCGGGCGCCGACAGGGGTCTCCTCGGCTCCCGTCGCGGTCCCCGTCGAGGCGGGCTCGGCGCTGGCCCGGGTGCGTGCCAAGGTGGACGCCACCGCCCGCGACCTGGGCAGCGGAAAGCTCCGCTTCCTGGTCGGCAAGCCCGGTCTCGACGGGCACTCCAACGGCGCCGAGCAGATCGCCGTACGGGCCAGGGACGCCGGCTTCGAGGTGGTCTACCAGGGCATCCGGCTCACCCCGGAGCAGATCGTGGACGCGGCGCTCGCCGAGGACGTGCACGCGGTGGGCCTGTCCATCCTGTCCGGGTCGCACGCCCAGCTGGTCCCGGACGTCCTGGAACGACTCCGTGTGGCGGGTGCCACAGATATACCGGTGATCGCCGGTGGCATCATCCCGAACGGTGATGCCGAGCAGCTCAGGGAAGCCGGAGTGGCCGCGGTCTTCACCCCGAAGGACTTCGACATCACCGGAATCATCGGCCGCATCGTCGACGAGATCCGGAAAGCGAACCAGCTCGACCCTCTGGAGGTCCCCGCATGACGACGCCCGTCAACCGTCTCCGTCCGCGGCGCTCGTGCCTGGCAGTACCCGGTTCGAACCCGCGCTTCCTGGAGAAGGCGCAGGGTCTCCCGGCGGACCAGGTCTTCCTTGACCTGGAGGACGCGTGCGCGCCGCTCGCCAAGCCGGAGGCGCGGCACACCATCGTCAAGTTCCTCAACGAGGGCGACTGGACCGGCAAGACGCGCGTGGTGCGCGTGAACGACTGGACGACCGAGTGGACGTACCGCGACGTCGTCACGGTCGTCGAGGGGGCCGGCCAGAACCTGGACTGCATCATGCTGCCGAAGGTGCAGACGGCCCAGCAGGTGGTCGCCCTGGACCTGCTGCTGACCCAGATCGAGAAGACCATGGGCTTCGAGGTCGGCAAGATCGGCATCGAGGCGCAGATCGAGAACGCGCAGGGCCTCAACAACGTCAACGAGATCGCGACGGCCTCCCAGCGCGTCGAGACGATCATCTTCGGCCCGGCCGACTTCATGGCGTCCATCAACATGAAGTCACTGGTGGTGGGCGAGCAGCCGCCCGGTTACCCGGCGGACGCCTACCACTACATCCTGATGAAGATCCTGATGGCCGCCCGCGCCAACAACCTCCAGGCGATCGACGGCCCCTACCTGCAGATCCGCAACGTCGAGGGTTACCGCGAGGTCGCCCAGCGTGCCGCGGCGCTCGGCTTCGACGGCAAGTGGGTGCTGCACCCGGGCCAGGTCGAGGCGTCCAACGAGATCTTCTCGCCGTCGCAGGAGGACTACGACCACGCCGAGCTGATCCTGGACGCGTACGACTACTACACGTCCGAGGCGGGCGGCAGGAAGGGCTCCGCGATGCTCGGCGACGAGATGATCGACGAGGCCAGCCGCAAGATGGCCCTGGTCATCTCCGGCAAGGGCCGGGCCGCCGGCATGCAGCGCACGTCGAAGTTCGAGATCCCGGAGGCCTGAGGGCGATGCAGTTCGGACGCACGTACGAGGAGTTCGAGGTCGGGGCGACGTACAAGCACTGGCCCGGGAAGACGGTCACGGAGTACGACGACCACCTGTTCTGTCTCCTCACCATGAACCACCACCCGCTCCACATGGACACGAACTACGCCGAGAAGACGACGGACTTCGGCAGGAACGTGGTGGTCGGCAACTACATCTACTCGCTGCTGCTCGGCATGTCCGTCCCGGACATCTCGGGCAAGGCGATCGCCAACCTGGAGATCGAGTCGCTCAAGCACGTGGCGCCGACCTTCCACGGCGACACGATCTACGGCCAGACGACCGTGCTCGACAAGTGGCCCTCCAAGTCGAAGAGCGACCGCGGGATCGTCCACGTCGAGACCAAGGGCTACAAGCAGGACGGCACGCTGGTGTGCGTCTTCCGCCGCAAGGTGATGGTGCCGACCGAGACGTACATCAAGGAGCGCGGCGGCGAGCAGCCCGGCCGCCCGGAACTTCAGGAGCGCTAGTCATGGCCCGTCTCGCCCAGACCGCCGGTCTGACCGACGTCCAGCAGGAGATCCTCTCCACCGTCCGCGACTTCGTGGACAAGGAGATCATCCCGGTCGCCACCGAGCTGGAGCACCGCGACGAGTACCCGCAGGCGATCGTCGACGGCCTCAAGGAGCTCGGCCTGTTCGGGCTGATGATCCCCGAGGAGTACGGCGGCCTGGGCGAGTCCCTCCTGACGTACGCGCTGTGCGTCGAGGAGATCGCCCGGGGCTGGATGTCCGTGTCCGGGATCATCAACACACACTTCATCGTGGCGTACATGCTCAAGCAGCACGGCACCCAGGAGCAGAAGGACCACTTCCTGCCGCGGATGGCGGCCGGCGACATCCGGGGCGCGTTCTCGATGTCGGAGCCGGGCCTCGGCTCCGACGTGTCCGCGATCACCTCCAAGGCGGTCAGGGACGGCGAGGAGTACGTCCTGAACGGCCAGAAGATGTGGCTGACGAACGGCGGCACCTCCTCGCTGGTGGCCGTCCTCGTACGAAGTGACGAAGGACACCCCGAGGGCACCGCGCCCCACAAGTCGATGACGACCTTCCTGGTCGAGAAGGAGCCCGGCTTCGGCGAGGTCCGCCCCGGCCTCACCATCCCGGGCAAGATCGACAAGATGGGCTACAAGGGCGTCGACACCACCGAGCTGATCATGGACGGCCTGCGGATTCCGGCCGATCGGGTGCTCGGCGGGGTCACCGGCCGAGGTTTTTACCAAATGATGGACGGAGTCGAGGTCGGCCGGGTCAACGTGGCGGCACGCGGCTGCGGTGTCGCACAGCGCGCTTTCGAACTCGGAGTCCAGTACGCCCAGCAACGTCACACTTTCGGCAGGGCGATCGCCCAGCACCAGGCCATTCAGTTCAAGCTGGCGGAGATGGCCACCAAGGTCGAGGCCGCCCATGCCATGATGGTCAACGCGGCACGCAAAAAGGACTCCGGGGAACGAAACGACCTTGAGGCGGGAATGGCGAAGTACCTCGCCTCCGAGTACTGCAAGGAGGTCGTGGAGGACGCCTTCCGGATCCACGGTGGCTACGGATTCTCCAAGGAGTACGAGATCGAGCGTCTCTACCGCGAGGCGCCGATGCTGCTGATCGGCGAGGGCACCGCCGAGATCCAGAAAATGATCATCGGCCGGAGGCTGCTCGAAGAGTATCGATTCCAGGGCTGATTGTCCGTATACGGGGTGTTTTCTTCGAGAAGAAGATCACACCCCGTCAACGGTCTTCGGCCGCCGACTCGGCTTCCTGGCTTGCCCAGTTGTGGCCCCCGACCGGTACGATCCCGGAAAGCCGCCGTCCCCGATTCCCGCGCGGCATCATCCGCTACGAAGGTCATCCATGCCCCACAGCCAAACCTCTGCACATCGAGACAGCCTGGCCGGCGTACGCCTCGCGCGCGGAGCATCGCCGTGGCTTCTCCCGACCGTCGCCACCGCAGCCGTCAGCCTCCTGCGCGCCCGTCGCTCCGGTGCCGCGAAGGCCGTCGCCGTGCCCGCCACCGCACTCGCGGCGGGCATGCTGTGGTTCTTCCGCGACCCCGAGCGTGAGATCGCCCCGGGCCGTGTCATCTCGCCCGCCGACGGTGTGGTGCAGAGCATCATGCCGTGGAAGGACGGTCGCACCCGCGTCGCGATCTTCATGAGCCCGCTCAACGTCCACGTCAACCGCGCGCCCCTGTCGGGCGAGGTGACGTCGGTGGAACACATCCCCGGTGGCTTCGTTCCCGCCTTCAACAAGGAGAGCGAGAACAACGAGCGCGTAGTCTGGCACTTCGACACCGAACTCGGCGACATCGAAATGATCCAGATCGCCGGCGCGGTGGCCCGTCGCATCGTGCCCTACGTCCCGCAGGGCACGAAGGTCGAGCAGGGCGACCGCATCGGTCTGATCCGGTTCGGCTCGCGCGTCGACATCTACCTGCCCGAGGGCGTGGAGGTCGCGGTCGAGGTCGGCCAGAAGACCGTGGCTGGGGTGACTCGCATTGACCGTGATTGATCCAGAGACCCAGGCGGGCTGGGTGCCCGAGGCCGACGAGATCGGCGACGACGAGGAGGAGATGCCGCTCTCTCTCCGCCTCTCGATAGCGGACACCCTCACCCTGGGCAACGCCACCTGCGGGTTCATGGCGGTGTACTTCACCACCACCGGCATCCTGATCCCGCACCTCACCGGGGACGACCAGTCGGCCGGCATGGCCCGCCACAGCGCGGCCACCGCGGTCATCCTGATGCTGTGCGCGGCGATCTTCGACCTGTTCGACGGCCTGGTGGCACGAAAGCTGCGCTCCTCCCCCATGGGCGCCGAGCTGGACAACCTGTCCGACCTGATCAGCTTCGGCCTCGCCCCGGCGTACTTCGTCCTCGTCTACGGCATGGTGGCGGACGACGCGTACCAGAAGGTGGCCGCGGTCGGAGCGGTCGTGGTGCTGCTGGCCGTGGTGCTGAGACTCGCGCGCTTCTCCTGCGTAACACCGCCGAACGGCATGTTCCAGGGCATGCCCTCGCCGTTCGGCGCGCTGACGGTGGTCTCGATCGTGCTCCTGGAGCTGCCGTTCTTCGCGACGCTGCTGGCGATCCTCGGCACGGCGTGGCTGATGGTCAGCCGGGTCGAGTACCCGAAGCCGCGCGGCCGTCTCGCGGTCGCGATGCTGTCCTGGATCGTCCTCGGCGTCGGCCTCCTGGCGGCCTGGGCCTTCGACGCCCCGGGCGGTCAGCTGCTCCTCCAGACCGGCTGTGCGCTGCAGCTGGTGACGGGCGCGGTGATCCCGCTGTTCGCCACGGCCCGCCGGGTGAACAACTTCCGCGACAACCGGCGTGAGGCACGGGCGGCGCAGCTGCCCTGATCCCGCCCGCACCGCCGACGGGTGTGGCCCTCCTGGTGTTCGGCGTGCTGCCCCGCCGCCGCCCGGAGGAGCTGTCCGCCGCCGTCTCCGGCTACTCCACGCTGGCAGGCGTGTCGGTC
>NZ_JBEYFC010000575.1:0-5143 GCF_040634175.1 Streptomyces sp. NPDC007162 | reverse complement strand
GCAGAAGCTCGCGGTGAAGCACATCTCGGCGGCGGCCAAGGACAGCGGCCTGACCAAGCGCGCCGAGACCAACACCACCGGCATGCTGGAGGGTCTGCTGCACTCGCTCGGCTTCACGGAGGTGCACGTGTCCTACGGGACGGTGTGACGGTGCCTCCGGTGCCGTCGGTTCAGCCGCCCAGCACCCCCGGCAGGGCCAGTGCGCCGAGGGCGGCCGCGCCGACAAGGAGCCAGGCCACGTAGTCCCCGATGTGCCCGGACTGCAGCCGGCGCAGCGGCAGCAGCCGGTTCGGGGCCGTGAGCAGGCCGGGGCGGGCGATCGCGACGGCGGCGAGGCCCACGGCCAGGAGGGTGGCGAGACAGCCCAGCAGGACCCCGGCCGTCGTCCAGTGGACGGCGGCCGGGGTCCCGCCCGTTCCGGCCGCGGCGACGGCACGGGAGACCACCTCGGGGAAGCCGGGGGCGACACCGACGGCGAGGCCGCCGGCCAGCAGGACGGCGGGTACGAGGGTCATGGTGGCCGGGATCCGGTCCAGCCTGCCCCCGGTCTCCGGCTCCTCGCCGGTCCCGGTGGTCTCGTACGCCGCGCTCTTGGGCGGCCGGGAACCGAGGCCGAGGAAGACCCGGGCGGCGACCCGCAGCACCGCGCCCGCCGTCACCGCCGACGCGAACACGAACAGCACCGTGAGCGGACCGCCGACCGCCTCCTCGGAGACCGCCTTGCCGATGCCGGTGCCGAACGGCGGCAGGCCCGCCAGGGCCAGCCCTCCGACGGTGAACAGGACACCCACCAGGCGCAGGTCACGGCCCCGCCCGTGCAGCGCGCGTTCGTCCACGTTGCCGTAGCGGTCCAGGAGGATGCCCGTGCAGGCGAACAGGGCGGCCTTCACCCCCGCGTGGCCGAGGATGTACAGCGCGGCACCGTCGTCGCCCTCGGGGGTGAGGACGCCGAGGGCGACGAGGAACAGGCCGGTGTGGGCGATGGTGGAGTTGGCCAGCAGCCGTTTGATGTGCCGTTGGTGCCAGCACATGACCGCGCCGACCACGGCCGTGAGCACCCCGAGGACGACCAGGGCCCGCTCCAGGTCGGCCGCCGGGATGCCGCCGGGGCCCGCGAAGATCGTGCCGTACACCCGCCACACGCCGTAGGCGCCGAGTTCCACCATGACTCCGGAGAGCAGCATGCACACCGGGGTGGGGGCGACGGCGTGGGCGTCGGGGAGCCAGAGGTGGAAGGGGGCGGCGGCGGCCTTGGTCAGCAGCGCGGTGAGCACCAGGACGAACGCGGCGAGGACCAGCGCGTCGGGGCGGCCGTGCGCGTCCAGGCCGCGGCCGATCTTCGACATGGCCAGTTCGCCGGTGCGGGCGTACAGCAGTCCGATGCCCGTCAGCATGGCGTAAGCGCCGAGGGAGTTGACCACGCCGAAGGTCAGCGCGCCCTGCACCGCCTTCGCCTCGTCGATGCGGTAGCCGGTCAGCGCGTAGGCGACCACGCTCATCAACTCGAAGAACACGAACATGTTGAACAGGTCGCCGGCGATCGCGAACCCGCACATGCCGGCCTGGAAGGCCAGCATCAGCGCCGGGTAGGAGCCGGCGTGGCCGCGTGGCGGCTCGTCGAAGTAGTGCCAGGAGTACACCAGGGCGGCGAGCGTCAACAGGGAGACGAGCGCGGCCATGCCGAGGGACGGCCCGTCGCCGATCACCAGGATCCCGACGCTCTCCCCGTGGACCGGCCGCCAGCCGCCGACCCACTCGGTCATCGGGGGCGAGGAGTTCAGGAGCAGCACCAGGGCGAGGGCGCAGGTGCCCGCGCAGACCGCGCAGGCGAAGCTCTCGGCGACGACCCTGGGCAGCCGGCGGCCGGCGGCCACCAGCAGGGTGGCGCCGAGCAGCGGGCCGGCCGCGAGCAGCGGAAGCAGGTGGTGCATCAGCCGCGCAGCTCCGTCAGTTCGTCGGGGTCGACCGTGCCGTGCCGCTTGGCGATCTGGAGGACGAGCGCGAGCAGCAACGCGGTGACGGTCGCGCCGACGACCACGTCGGTGAGGGCGAGGGCCTGCACGACCGGGTCGACCAGCGGCCGGCTGCCCGGCTTCAGGTCGGAGAAGACGGGTGCGGTGCCGCCGTCGCGGTAGCCGACGGCGAGCAGCAGGACGTACGTCGAGGACTGGACAACGGCCAGACAGCCGACGGCGTGGATCAGGTTCCGGCTGGTGGCGAGGCCGTAACAACCCGTCAGGAAGATCCAGACGGCGACCAGGTAGGGGAAGACGTGCATCACGGAGTGTGTCACTGCGGGCTCAACTCCCGTTCTCCTCCTCGATCTCGACGGCCTGGTCGAGGAAGCGGGCGAGCAGCACCACGACCGCGCTCGCCACCTCCATGCCGATGGCCGCGTTCAGCAGGGGGACCGTGCCGCCGGACGACAGCGTGTTGAACGTGCCGTACGGCAGCAGGGTGTTGGCGAGGAGCGCCGTGCCGGCCAGTACCCCGGCGAGGCCGAGGACGAGGTAGGAGCAGGCCGCCAGGGAGTCGGTGACCTCGAAGACGCCGATGGGGCGGACCCGTTCGAGGGCGCCGTAGTCGGCGCCGAGGTACATCAGGTGCAGCGCGGTCGCGGCGACGACTCCGCCCTGGAAGCCGCCGCCGGGGCTGAGCTGGCCGTGCGCGATGACGTACAGGCCGGTGACCAGGGCGACGGGCAGCACCAGCAGGGCGTACCGGCGGACCGGCAGGGCCACTTCGGTGGGCTCGGGGCGGCCTTGGTGCTCGTCCCGGTTCTGCCGGAGCAGGACCACGCAGCCGAGGACGGCGGCGAACAGGATGCTCATCTCGCCGAGGGTGTCGTAGGCACGCTGGTCGAAGTTGACGGAGGAGATGACGTTGGCGGTGTGCCGGGCGAGTGAGGCACGGACGGCCCGGTCGCCGTAGGGGTGGCGGGTGCCGCCGAAGCCGGGCAGGTCGAAGCAGGCGGCGACCAGCAGCGCCGCCAGGCCCGCCCCGCCGATCGCCAGCACCCACAGCCGGAAGGAGCGGCTCACTTCCCGCCTTCCTTCCCGCGCCGTCGCACCTTGCGCACCGACAGCATGATCAGCAGCGGGGTCAGCGCCGAGCCGACGGCAAGCTGGGAGAGGCCGACGTCGGGGGCCTGGAGCACGGTGAACACGACGCCGAGGAACAGTCCCAGCAGGGACAGCACCAGGGCCTGGCGGGCCGGGTCCCGGGTCGCCACGGCCGCGGTCGCCGCTCCCGCGGTGAGCAGCAGGGCCACGACGATGACCGCGTCAGCCACCGCGCACCCCACGGAAGCCGCCGGACAGGGCCCGGGAGGCGACCACGTTGCCGCCGATCAGCAGTCCCCCGATCACCAGGAGTTTCACCATCGCCCGGCCCGGCCCGGTCGCCACGCACAGGGCGACCACGACGGCCGTGTCCACCCCGACCGTCGTCCAGGTCAGGCCCCAGGCGGCGGCCCGGTCGTCCGTCAGGTCCTCGGCGAGCAGCCGGGCGAAGACCAGGGTGCCGACCGGGCCGAGCACGGCCAGCAGCAGGCCGAGATCGACGTAGGCCGTACGGCCGTAGCCCTGGGCGAGCAGCAGCAGGCTCGCGCAGACCGCCGAGGTGGAGAGGTTCTGGGCGACCACGCGCCGGCTCAGCGGGCCGGTGGCGACGCCCCACAGTGCGGTGCCCGCGCCCCCGGCCAGCAGTACGGTCGCCGCGAGGATCCAGCCGTTCACCGCCGGCCCACCGCCCGCCGGCCCGCCCGCGCCACCAGCGCGCCGACCGCCGCCACGCTCGCGCCGACGGTCCGCTCCAGGGTGTCGACGGTGCTGATGAACACCAGCCAGAGCAGGGCGAGAGCGACCCACCACGCCAGCAGTTCGGCCGCGGCGCCGAGCGCCGTACGCCTGGTCATACGCCGCCTCCTCGGTCGCCGCGCGGCGCGATGTCCGATTCGCCGCTTCCATGCCGCTTCTGCATCCAAGCACCGCGACCGTCACCGGGAGCGGCGGCACGCGGAACGCACCCGGAGTGCCCGGGGAGCGCACCGGGAAACCAGCGGTCTGCTCCGGCCGCCGCCCGGGTCCCGGCATCGTTCGCCGATTCGGGGGTAACTGGGCTGACACGCCGCAAGGTTGGGGAGAGTGGAGGACTGAATGGCCAGCGCCGCCTCGCGCCTGCGCATCACCAAGGGCGAGACCACCGAGGAGACGAAGAGGGACGGGGGCACCGGCACGAGGGCGAGGCTGTTCAGCAGGGCCGCACGCGTCGTCGGCGGCCGCGGCGGCCAGCCGGACGCCACCCCGAAGGGGGCCGGTTCCGCCGATCCGGCGGACGCCGGGAAGAAGGGCCTCATGGGCAGGCTGCGCTTCTCCGGCGCGGCAGGCGGCACCGCTCAGGGCCGCACGGCCGAGCCGCCGCAAGCCGGGAGGAAGAGCCTCGTCGGCAGGTTGCGCGGCTTCGGCCGTGCGGGCGAGAAGGGTTCCGTCGGGAGGACAGGCACCGCCGGAGGCAAAGCAGGCACCGCCGTCGGCAAGAACGGCACCGAACGTCGTCCGCTCCCCCTCCCGCTGCGACTGCTGGCGATGGCCGTCGCCTTCGCCGCGATGGTGGCCTTCGCCGTCGTACTGGCCGACCTGACCCTGGATCCGTCCCCGGCGTCCGTGTCGATCGCCCACACCAATCTGCATCCCGGCGCGACCATCAAGCTCTACCTGGACCAGCCCGCGTTCCGGGACGCCGTCAAGCAGATCGGCGGGAACGTCCTGCTGGGTGTCCCGTTCGGGATCCTGGTACCGGTGCTCGCCCCCGGCGCCCGGGGGGTGCTGCGGGTGCTGCTGCTCACCGCGATCGTGATGCTGCTGGTGGAGCTGGCGCAGGGCGCACTGGTCACCGGGCGGGCGTTCGACGTGGACGACGTCATCCTCAACACCGCCGGGGCGCTGATCGGTTGGCTGCTGCTCGGCCGCCTGCTCGGCCGCGCGGTGCACGCCCGCAAGCGCAAGGCGTGACCGCGACCCCTCTCGCCCGGTACCGGCGGCCACGGCCGCCGGTACCGGTCTGTACCAAGGTATTGACGCCCACTTATCTCACTTCTTAAATCAAGAGGCGACGCCTTCACCCCCCGCCCCGGCCGACCGCC
>NZ_JBEYFC010000574.1:0-5168 GCF_040634175.1 Streptomyces sp. NPDC007162 | reverse complement strand
GTCGACTGACCCGTACTTCGTCGACAAGGTCCACGATGTCGTCGAAGCACGGCTGACGCCGGCTTCCCACAGCAGGCACCGGGCACCCCGCACCGCGGGGTGCCCGGCCCTTTTGTCGGCGGGGGACCCGCCTCCGGCGCGGGACCGGGCGGAGGGTAGGGAAAACCCTCGTTCTGGCCGTGGAACCGCGAAGAGGGGCCTGTACGGCACTACGCTTTCTCACAGCGAGTGCTCCCCCCTGCGCCCATGCCGCAGCCGCCGGGATTCTGCAACTGGATTTTCATCCCACTCGCGTTCGGTATACGAACATTCGCGACCGATAGATGTGTAACAAGTCCGTTTCGCAGGGATCTTTCGGCTAACCCTTTGTCCGGATTTTGGAAGATGTACGCGGAAGGTGTGATCGAACCGAGACCTTATGAGTGTGGTTCGGTCATGTCGGATGGCAGATAGTTAGGCGCGTAGAGCTCGGATCAACAGGTCATGCGCTGGACGCGGCGTCGACCTGCGAGCGCGGGGAGTCCACCTCACGATTTCAGGCGCCGGTGACGGCGAAGTGTCGTGTGCTCCCCTCCGCGGTGAATCAATGGACTCATGAGGAGGAGCCCCATGCGTGGTGCCAAGAGCGCCAAGTGGGTTGCGATAGCTGCCGTTGTGGCGCTGGGCGCGACGGCCTGTGGTGGCGGCGGGGACGACACCAGCTCGGGCAAGGGCAAGGGCAACGGCGTGGTCTCGGTGGAGATCGGCGAACCGCAGAACAGCCTGGTTCCCACCAACACGTACGAGACCGAGGGCGGCCAGGTCATCAACGCCCTCTTCACGGGTCTGACCAAGCTTGACGCCGACAACAAGGTCGTCAACGCGATGGCCGAGTCGATCGAGACCAAGGACAACAAGGTCTGGACGATCAAGCTCAAGTCCGGCTACACGTTCCACAACGGCGAGAAGGTCACCGCCCAGTCCTTCGCCGACGCGTGGAACTACGGCGCGAACCAGACCAACGCGCAGCAGACCAACCCGCTGTTCAGCCACATCGCGGGCTACGCGGACCTGAACCCGGGTGAGGGCAAGAAGCCCAAGACCGACAAGCTGTCCGGTCTGAAGGTCGTCGACGACAACACTCTCCAGGTCACGCTGAACGGTCCGTTCTCGGCGTTCCCGTCGCAGCTGTCCTTCACCGCGTTCGTCCCGCTGCCCAAGGCGTTCTTCAAGGACCCGAAGGGCTTCGGCGAGGCTCCGATCGGCAACGGCCCCTTCGAGATGAAGGGCAAGTTCAAGCACAACGAAGAGATCGACGTCACGAAGTACGCCAAGTACCCGGACGCCTCGAAGATCGAGGTCAAGGGCGTCAACTTCAAGATCTACTCGGACCTGGACACCGCCTACAAGGACGTCGTCGCGGGCAACCTCGACACCCTGCTGACGATCCCCACCTCGGGTCTCCCGACGTACCACAAGGACCTCGCGGGCCGTTACATCGACGAGCCCGACTCGGCCGTCGGTTACATCGGTTTCCCGATCAAGTACAACAAGGCCTTCCAGAACGCGGACCTCCGCAAGGCCATCTCCATGTCGATCGACCGCAAGACGATCGCGGACAAGGTCTTCCTCGGCTCCCGTACGCCCGCGGACGACTACATCAGCCCGATCATCGACGGCTACCGCAAGGGTGCCTGCGGCGACTCGTGCACCTACAACCCGACCAAGGCCAAGGAGCTCTACAAGCAGAGCGGCGGCCTGCCGGGCAACACGCTGGAGATCGGCTACAACGCGGACGGCGGCCACAAGGAGTGGGTCGAGGCCGTCTCCAACCAGATCCAGCAGGCCCTCGGCGTCAAGGTGACGGCCAAGCCGTTCGAGCAGTTCCAGACGATCCTCAACGACCTGGACGCCAAGAAGTACCAGGGCGCGTTCCGGATGGCCTGGAGCATGGACTACCCGGACATGGAGGACTACCTCCGTCCGGTCTTCTCCAAGGACGCCATCGCCAACGGCTCCAACTACTCCGGCTACGTCAACGAGGACTTCGAGAAGCTCCTCGTCCAGGGCGACCAGGCCCCGACGCACGAGGACGCCATCAAGAAGTACCAGCAGGCGGACGACGTCCTCCTCAAGGACCTGCCGTACATCCCGGTGTACTTCTACACCCTGAACACCGGCTTCAGCGACAAGATCAAGTCGATGAAGATCGCCGGTCACCAGATCCTGTGGGACACGGTCAAGCTCAACTGACCACGTTCTGAACAGTTCTGACACAGAGCGGTACGGGGTGAGCAGGGGGAGGTTCGACCTTCCCCTGCTCACTCCTGCTGCCGTCTCCCGTCCGACCGTGCCGATCCCCTCCGGTCGCGGTCGGGTCGAGCACCCCCTCTGGAGTACCCATGGGCCGATACGTCGTGCGCCGCCTCCTGCAGGTGATCCCTGTGGTGATAGGCGTCACGTTCATCATCTTCTGCCTGGTCTTCGCTCTGCCCGGCGACCCGATCCAGGCACTGGCCGGCGACAAGCGCGCCGACCCCAACATCGCGGCGATCCTTCGCGCGCACTACCACCTCAACGAGCCGCTGTACCAGCAGTACTGGCACTACATCAGCGGCGTCTTCACCGGTGACCTCGGTGAGACGTACAACGGACGTGCCATCTCGGACATCGTCTCCCAGCGGTTCCCCGTCACCCTGAAGCTGGGTCTGACGGCGTTCGCCATCGAGGCCGTCATCGGCATCCTCGCCGGCATCTTCTCCGCCCTGAAGCGGGGCAAGTTCATCGACAACGTCGTGCTGATCTCGACGCTCGTCCTGATCTCGATCCCCGTCTTCGTGCTCGGCAGCGTGCTCCAGCTGGAGTTCGGTGTGAACCTCAAGGCCACACCGGTCGCCGGCATCGAGAAGGGCTGGCCGCAGAGCTACATCCTCCCGGCCATCGTGCTCGCCTCGACCTCCATGGCCTACATCGCCCGCCTGGTGCGCACCAGCATGACCGAGTCCAACCGCGCGGACTACGTCCGTACCGCGGTGGCCAAGGGTCTGCCGCGCTGGCGGGTCATCGGCGTGCACTCGCTGCGCAACTCCCTGATCCCGGTGGTCACCTTCCTCGGCTTCGACCTGGGCGCCCTCATGGGCGGTGCCATCATCACCGAGCGCGTGTTCAACCTGCCCGGTATCGGCGGTCAGCTGGCCCAGTCCGTGTATCTGCGGGAACGGCCGGTCGTGGTCGGTCTGGTGACCCTGCTCGTCCTGATCTACCTGGTCGCCAACCTCCTCGTAGACCTGCTGTACGCCGTGCTCGACCCGAGGATTCGCTATGAGTGAGAAGACGATAGAGAGGCCCACCACCGACGAGGCCGCCATCGCCAAGGAGATCGAGGCCGAGGAGAAGGCCGCGGCCCGGCAGGCGAGCCTGCTCAAGGACGGCTGGGCGGACCTGCGCAAGCGGCCCATGTTCCTGGTGACGGCCTTCATCATCGTGTGCCTGCTCGCCCTGGCGATCGCGCCCAGCCTGTTCACGGGCCGTTCCCCGTTCTCGGACGGCTTCTGCCAGCTCCAGAACTCCATGAACGGACCGTCCTCCGGGCACCTCTTCGGCTACGACGTCCAGGGTTGCGACATCTACACGCGTACCGTGTACGGCACCCGCAACTCGATCGTCGTCGGTGTGGTCACGACCCTGGTCACCACGCTGATCGGCGGTCTGCTGGGCATGCTGTCCGGTCTGGTCGGCGGCTGGGTCGACGCGCTGCTGTCCCGCATCACCGAGGTGTTCTCCGCCCTGCCGCTCATCGTCGGCGGTCTGCTGATCATGTCGATCTGGGGCGGCGGCGACGTGTGGTCGGTGTCGTTCATCATGGCGATCCTCGGCTGGCCGCAGGTCTTCCGGATCATGCGCGGCGAGGTCATCGGCAACAAGTACAACGACTACGTGATGGCCGCCCGGGCGCTGGGCGCGGACTCGGGACGGATCGCCTTCCGGCACATCCTGCCGAACACGCTCGCCCCCGTCATCGTCATCACCACCATGAACCTGGGCGTCTACATCGCCGCCGAGGCCGCCCTGTCCTACCTGGGCATCGGCATCCAGTACCCGAACATCTCGTGGGGCGTCATGATCAGCGACGCCCAGGACCGGTTCCTGACCAGCCCGCACGCGCTGCTGTTCCCGGCAGGTGCGCTGAGCATCACCGTGCTGGCGTTCATCGTGCTCGGCGACGTGGTCCGCGACGCCTTCGACCCCAAGATGCGCTGAGGGAGGCGTACGTGACCATCATCGACCCGACGGACGCCGTTCCGGCCCCGCGCCCCGGCGACCCCGAGCGCACCGGCCCCCTGCTCGAAGTGCGTGACCTGCACGTCGAGTTCCAGACCCGCGAAGGCGTCGTCCGCGCCGTCAACGGTGTCAACTACTCCGTGAACTCCGGAGAGACCCTCGCCGTGCTCGGCGAGTCCGGCTCCGGGAAGTCCGTGACCGCGCAGGCGATCATGGGCATCCTCGACATGCCGCCGGCCCGCATCCCCAAGGGGGAGATCCGCTTCTACGGTCAGGACATGCTCACCATGTCCGACGAGGAGCGGCGCAAGCTGCGCGGCGCCCGGATCGCGATGATCTTCCAGGACGCCCTCTCCTCGCTGAACCCGGTGCTCTCCGTGGGCTACCAGCTCGGCGAGATGTTCCGCGTCCACCAGGGCATGTCCAAGAAGGACGCCAAGGCCAAGGCGATCGAGCTGATGGACCGGGTGAAGATCCCGGCCGCCGCGGCCCGGGTGAACGACTACCCGCACCAGTTCTCCGGCG
This sequence comes from Streptomyces sp. NPDC007162, assembly GCF_040634175.1. NCBI lineage: Bacteria > Bacillati > Actinomycetota > Actinomycetes > Kitasatosporales > Streptomycetaceae > Streptomyces > Streptomyces sp. NPDC007162. Next base: position 383 of record NZ_JBEYFC010000574.1, on the reverse strand, counting down.
GTATGCGCCAGCGCATCATGATCGCGATGGCGCTCGCCCTGGAACCGGACCTGATCATCGCCGACGAGCCGACGACGGCCCTCGACGTGACCGTCCAGGCCCAGGTCATGGACCTGCTCGCGGAACTCCAGCGCGAGTACCAGATGGGCCTGATCCTCATCACCCACGACCTCGGCGTCGTGGCGGACGTGGCCGACAAGATCGCCGTGATGTACGCGGGCCGGATCGTCGAGACGGCACCGGTCCACGAGCTGTACAAGCGGCCCGCGCACCCCTACACCCGGGGTCTGCTGGACTCGATCCCGCGCCTGGACCAGAAGGGCCAGGAGCTCTACGCCATCAAGGGCCTGCCGCCCAACCTGCTCAAGGTGCCCAGCGGCTGT
>NZ_JBEYFC010000573.1:0-5176 GCF_040634175.1 Streptomyces sp. NPDC007162 | reverse complement strand
CGGACGGCCCGCCCCGCCACAGCGCGGTGACCTACTTCGGCTACGGCTTCGGCCTTCACGTCGGCTCATGACCTCACCCGCTGAACTGGGCCGCCGCAGGGTCCCGGGCAAGCAGGAGTTCGACGAGACCCTGCGCTACTTCCGCCACCAGCTCGACGCCCACGGCGTCGACGTACGCCTGAACACCACCGTCGAACCCGAGGACGTCACCGGCTACGACGAGGTCGTGATCGCCACCGGCGTCCGCCCGCGCACCCCCGACATCCCCGGCGTCGACCACCCCAAGGTCGTCGGCTACCTCGACGTGCTGCGCGACGGCGCCCCCGTCGGCGACCGGGTCGCGATCCTCGGCGCCGGCGGCATCGGCTTCGACGTCGCGGAGTACCTGACCGACGGCGGCGACAAGGCGAGCGAGGACCCGGCGACGTACTTCAGGCTCTGGGGCGTCGACATGGAGTACCGGGAGCCCGGTGGTCTCGCCGTGCCTGAGCGCCCCGCGCCGCCGCGCACCGTCCACCTGCTCCAGCGCAAGGCCGACAAGGTCGGCGCGGGCCTCGGCAAGACCACCGGCTGGATCCACCGCACCGAACTCAAGCACCGGGGCGTCACCATGGTCCCGGGCGTGCAGTACGACCTGATCGACGACGCCGGCCTGCATGTCACCGTGGCCGGGGAGCGCACCGTCCTGGAGGTCGACACCGTCGTGCTCTGCACCGGGCAGGAACCGCGCCGCGACCTCTACGAGGAGCTGGTCGCCGCGGGCGTCGGGGCGCACCTCATCGGCGGTGCCGACGTCGCCGCCGAACTGGACGCCAAGCGGGCCGTCAAGCAGGGCACGGAGCTGGCGGCCGCCCTGTAGACCCGTCCCTAGGATGAGCCCATGTCACTCCCGCACGCGATCCTCACCGCCCTGCTCGAAAAGCCGTCGTCGGGGCTTGAGCTGACCCGCAGGTTCGACAAGTCGATCGGGTACTTCTGGTCGGCCACGCACCAGCAGATCTATCGCGAACTGGGAAAACTGGAGGCCGAGGGCCACATCCGCACCCTGCCGGCCGAGCAGCCGGCCCGCGGGCAGAAGAAGAGCTACGAGGTCCTGCCCGCGGGCCGCGCCGAACTGGCCCGGTGGACCGCAGCGGCCCAGGACCCCAAGCCGGTCCGGGACGTCATGCTGCTGCGCCTGCGCGCGGCGGCGGTGGTCGGCACGGCCGGCCTCGAAACCGACCTGCGCCGTCATCTGGCGTTGCACCAGCGGCAGTTGGCCGAGTACGAGGAGATCGAGCGGCGCGACTTCCCACCGGGCAAGGACACCCCGGAGGACCGGCTGCGGCACCTGGTGCTGCGGGCCGGCATCGACCTGGAGACCTTCTGGACGCAGTGGCTCGCCCGCGCGGTCGGGGAGTTCGGCGAACTCCCCGACCGCTGAGCCGCGTCAGAGCCGGTACGGCTTCGAGCGCTTGCGCAGGTACCAGCCCGTGGCGATGACACCCGAGCCGACCAGCGCCGCTCCGATGCCCAGCGTCAGCGGGCCGTAGTCGCGCGCGGCGCCGCCCAGACCGCCCATCACGCCCCGGGGGGGCGCGGCCGACCTGGTGGTGGAGGAGGTCGTGGGCGCGGCGGGGGCCGAGACGATCACCGACTGGTTGCCCGCCGTACCGCCGTTGGAGCAGACGACGACCACCGTGTAGGTGCCCGGCGACACGCCCGACCAGGCGGCCGACTGGCTCACCGTGGTGCCCGCCAGGGCCGCCTGGCGCCCCTGGGCGAAGGAGCTCTGACTGCTGCTGAGCAGCGAGGCGTTGCCCCAGCTGCCGTTGTTCTGGGTACAGGCGCTGGTGACCACCGAGACCGTGGTGCCGCTGGTGCTCACCGAGATGCCCGAGACGGCGGCGGACGGACCCGCGAGCCAGGCCGGGAGCGCGGCGGCGGCCGCCAGGGTCAGGCCGGAGCGGAGGAGAAGTCGGGTAGTGCGCATGGGCTGCCCTCCGGCGGCACGGTTGGCGGAACGTCCCTGTGCGCCGCCGAGGGTCGGGAAACTCCCGTGCTGCCTCGGACTCAGCGAAAGCCGCCCCGGTCCGCCCCGCACGCGCAGGCGCCCGGTCGGGTGATCTCTTCATCCGTCCGGCCCAGACCGGGGTGCGGGTCAGGCCCCCGTCGTCACCGACCGCACCGCCGACCAGCCGCCCCAGGTGCCGTCCGGCAGCCGCGCCCGCAGCCGCACCCGGTGCCCGACCCCGTGCTCCCGCCCCACGTAGAAGCTGTAGGTCGAGCGGCCCTTCGGCGGGGCCGCGCCCCACACCAGCGAGGTGGTCGTCCCGGCGTCCAGACGTACCTGGTACTCCGTGACCACCCCGTCGACGTGCGGCGGATCCCAGGCCAGATCGAGGTAGTACGCCCCGCCCTCCTCGTGTGTCCCGGCGGTGCACCCGGTCGGCGCGGTCTCCCGGCTGTCGTCGCCGCCCGGTGTGGTCAGGCGCACCGCCGCGCTCGCGGGCGAGACATTGTCGGCCGCGTCCCGGGCCCGGACGGTGAACACATAGCGCGTGCCGGGACGCAGTCCCGTGACCACGGTCGCGGTCTGGTTCCCGCCCACACTGTGGATCTTCGCATCGCCCTGGTAGACGTCGTACGACGTCACCGCCCGGTCGTCCGTCGAGGCACCCCAGGACAGCTGCGCCGCACGGCTGCCCACGGCGCGCCCGTCCGGTCGTGCCGGGCGGGTCGGCGCCGACCGGTCCGCCGCGGCCGTCGCCGGGGTGGTCGCCCGCACCTCGCGGCTGCGCGGGCCGAGGCTGCCGTCGGCGCCCCGGGCCCGCACCCTGAACACGTAGCCGGTGGACGGCCTGAGCCTGGTGACGTCCACCATGTGCTGCGACCCGGGTACCTCCGCCACCTCGGTCGCGCCGCGGTACACCCGGTAGGCGCGGACCCCCGAACCGTCCGGGAGCGCGTTCCACATGACGTGCACGCTGGTGGCGCTGCCGGCCACCGCGGTGATCCCGTCCGGGGCGCCGGGCAGCCTGCCGCTGTCACCGTCGGGGGCCCCGCCCCGGCCGCAGGACGTCGCCGACAGCAGGGCGCAGACCACGACGACGACACGGCGCACGGTTCCGCCTCCCGGGACGGCAGCACGGCAATGGTCCGGACCAATATGCTCCGCCCGGGATGCCGACGGCAAGAGGCCCGTATTGCTCACGGCCGTGAGGTATTACGTATGCTGAACACACTGCGGCCGAACTCCCCGAGTAAGCAGGTGAGTTCGCGCCTGTCGCGCGGAACGCTGTCGTCGCTGATCCCGCGCCGACGCGGGCGGCCGGGGCCGCCTGAACCGACACCGGTTCAGGACCCCGGCCCCCGACGGAGTCTCACGGGGTGTCAGTTCATTGCTCCGTCCGGCCCTGTAAGGCCCGAACCTGCTGGCCCGAGCGCCGGGACCCCCTCAGATTGGTCCGGTTGACTCCATGTCCCCCACGGAGAGGGTCCCTCATCGTGCGTGTCCAGACGCTGACGCTGGCCGCGGCCGGCGCCGCCCTGCTCACCCCGACCACGCTGCCCACCCCCGCCGCCTCGCTCACCGCCCACGGCGACCGGCACCGGATCACCGCCACCGATCTGCTGGCCCGGGTGCACGACTGCACCCAGGTGTCCAGGGGCCGCTACCGTACCGACGCGGATACCGCCGCCACCGTCCCCGTGTGCGGCACCGACCGGGTCGTCTTCTGGAAGGCCGATCTCGACATCGACTGCGACGGCCGGGCCACCGCCCACTGCAACCGCGCCGCCGATCCCGCGTTCACCGCCGCCACCGCCTTCCAGCAGTCCGACGGCCGCCATCTGAACGCGGAGAAACTGCCCTACGTCGTGGTACCCGGCCCCAGCCGCCGGTGGGACCCCCGGGCGTACGGCATCCGGGGCGGGGCGGTCGCCGCGGTGATCTACAAGGGACGGGTCCAGTACGCCGTCGTCGGCGACACGGGACCGCGCGACATCATCGGTGAGGCGTCGTACGCCACCGCCAAGGCACTGGACATGGACGCCGACCCGCGGTCCGGCGGGGTCCCCTCCGGCGTGACGTACATCGTCTTCCGGGACTCGAAGGTCAGTCCCATCGAGAACCGCGAGACAGTGCAGGCGCAGGGGGAGCGCCTGGCCGCACAGTTCACCGACGGAAGCTGAGCGGCCGCGGCGTCCGCACCTCCCGCCCGATGTGCCCGGCGTCGGGCTCGGAGACCCGGCCCGCGTTGCCGCCCGGCGCGATCGCGTTGACCCGCATCACCCGCTCCCACTCCGCGTCGCCGACGTCCGCCAGGGCCGACACGCGTCCATGATCCCGGCGTTGTTCACCAGCACGTCCCCTCGCGTGCAGGTCGGCGACCTGGCCGAAAACTTCCGCCGCCCCGGTTCCTCGGAGAGAATTCCGGGGACCAGGCACCGGAACCGGAGGGGCGGATGACCACAGCAGGGGGACGCACCGGACGGCCGCCCCTGACCGAGGAGCGCAAGGCCGAGATCAGACTGGAGATCGCGCGCGCCGCGGTGGACCTGTTCGTCGCCCAGGGCGTGACCGCGACCACGGGCGAGCAGATCGGCCAGGCGGTCGGGGTCTCGGCGCGCACGGTGTGGCGCTACTTCCCGAGCAAGGAGGCCTGTGTACGGCCGCTGTTCGCGGCCGGAATCGAGGTGGTCGCCGGCGGTCTGCGTGCCTGGCGGCCCGGCCGCCCGCTGACGGAGGCCTTCGAGGACGCCGTAGCCGGCGACAACCGGCTGGTGCGGGGCCCCGACCGGGCCACCGTCGGCGCCCTCGTCCGGCTGACCCGGACCGAACCGGGCCTGCGTGCGGAATGGCTCCAGACCTACGACGAGGCCGAACCGGCGTTCGCCCGGGCCCTCGCCGCGCGCGCCGGGCTGCCCGCCGACGATCTGCGGCCCGCCATCCAGGCCGCCATGTTCAACGCGGCCCTGCGCGCGGCCGTCGAACACCACGCGTGGCGCGTGGCCGACGGGACGGCCGACCCCGCCGCGGCGGAGGCCGAACTCATGGAGACCATGCGCTCGGCCCTCGCCGTCGTGGCGGACGGCCTGTCCTAGCTTGATCTTTAACCTCGGGCCTCGAACAGGTCGTCGTACTTGATCACTCGCGTCGGTAACTGCCCTACGTGCAGGCGGCCTTCGGCTGACC
>NZ_JBEYFC010000572.1:0-5188 GCF_040634175.1 Streptomyces sp. NPDC007162 | reverse complement strand
GCTACCTCTCCGGTGCCAAACGCCCGCCGCGCCCGGCCGTGGAGGCGCTGGCCCGGCTGGCGGGCGTGGATCCGGCCGCGGTGCTGGCGTTGTGCGAGGCCGCCGAGGAGCCGCAGGCCGTCGTACCGGCCCCACGGCTGCCACGGGTGAGGCGGTGGTGGCGGCTGCCGCTGACCGCGCTCGCCCTGCTCGCCGTGGCCGGGGTGGCGGCGGCCGCCGTGACCGTCTCGTACCGGCGCGGCACGCCGGGCGCGCAGCCTGTGTCGGCAGCACCGGGCTGCCACGGCCGGTCCTGCCAGGGCGAGTTGCCGGACGCCTCGGCGTGCGCCCGGGACGCGCAGACGAAGAGCGCCGTCGCCGACACCTCCTACGACGTACGGCTGCGCTGGTCCCCGACCTGCGGCACGGCCTGGTCCGAGGTGCGACTGCACACCCCGCACGCCCGGGAGGTCTCGGTCAGGGCCGGGCAGGACGTGCTCTCCGCGAGCTATCCCGCCGAGGACTCCGTCGGCTACACCAGCCCGATGCTCGCGGTGCCGACGCCCCGCGGCGTGGAGGCCTGCGCCGACGTCGAGGGGAAACTCGCGTGCACCGGGCTCGAGGCGCAGCCCGGCCTCGAGGACTGAGCGAGCGGCGCCGCGCCCGTGGCGGGAGCGCGGCGCCGGACCGCTCGGCGGTAACGGTCAGTGGGCGGCGGCCAGTTCCTCCCGGCCGCGGCCGGACTGCGGCTGCCCGGCCGAGCACAGGGCGGCGACGCCGATGAACACCATCGAGGAGACTCCGGCCAGCGCGAAGGAGGTGAAGCCCCAGTCGCCGTTGCCCGCGGCCGGCAACCGGCCGCCGAGCCAGGGGCCGAAGACGGCGCCGAGGCGGCCCATGCCGGAGGTCCCGCCGACGGCGGTGGCCCGGTCGTCCGGGGCGGAGCGGATGGCGACGGTCGCGTAGATCATGGTCTGCGCGCTGTTGAGGAAGACGCCGGTCACGCCCTGACCGTGCCCTGCGCGCAGACCGCCCGGGACCAGGCGGCGAAGCCCATCTCGCGCAGCTCCTGGGTGTCGCGGACACCGGTGTTGAGGACCACCCCGCGCACCCCGCGCTGTTGCAGGGCGGTCGCGAACAGCTCCCCGAACAGTCCGTCCATGCAGGGCGAGGTGGTGGTGACCACCAGGATGTCGCCCTCGTCGCACCGCTCCACGGCCGCGTGGATCACGAGGTTGTCGCCGGGCCAGCCGATCACGGCCCGCCTTCGGCGACCCGGTGCCGCGCGCAGTCCTTCCAGGACCATGCGGCACTCCGTGATCGCGACCGCTTCCTGCACGGTCACCACCCGCACCCGCGAGCCGCGGTTGCGGATCCGCTCCACCAGTCCCTGTGCCTCCATCGATCAGAGCCGCACGGATGCTGGCCCGCGTGACGCCGAACTCCTCGGCGAGCTCGTTCTCCACCAGCCGTTGGGCCGGGGCCATCTCGCCGTGCGGGATGGCCTGCCGCAGCAGCACGAGCGGATTCCTTGCTTGACTCAAGTAAGCTAAATATGCTTGCCTAACTCAAGTAACCGGGGTCGCCTTGAGCGGGCCGCCCCGCGGCCCGGCGAGACCTTCCGATGCCCTCCCGGCACCCCAGAAAGCGAGAGTCACCCCATGGCCACGATGAAGTCCGTACAGACCGCAGGCGTCGGCAGGATCGAGGTCGTGGACGTCGAACGCCCCGTGCCCGGTCCCAAGGACGTGCTGCTTCGGATCCGGGCGGGCGGCGTCTGCGGCACCGATGTCACCTTCCTGCGCATGGGCGGCATGCCCGCCCGCGCCCATCTGGGCGGCGACCTGGTCCCGGTCGCGCTGGGCCACGAGCCCGCCGGCGAGATCGTCGAGGTCGGCGCCGAGGTCACGGGGCTGGAGGTGGGCGACCGGGTGGTGGTGAACCCGCAGGACGCGCCCACCGGGATCATCGGCTGCGGCGGCAGGTACGGCGCCCTGAGCGAGTACCTGCTGATCGAGAACGCCGAGGCCGGCCGGAGCGTCGCGGTGTTCCCGGACACCGTGCCCTTCGAGGTCGCGTGCCTCAACGAACCGATGGCGGTCTCCCGGCACGCGGTCAACCGCTCCGGGGCGGGACCCGACGACAGGGTGGTGGTCTTCGGCGCGGGACCGATCGGGCTCGGCGCCACGATCTGGCTGAAGCTGCGGGGCGTCGGACACGTGGTCGTCGTCGACGTCATCCCGTCCCGGCTGGAGAAGGCGCTGGCCGTGGGCGCGGACGCGGTCATCGACCCCGCCAGGGAGGACGTCACCACCCGGCTGACCGAGCTGCACGGGCAGAGCGCCAACGCGCTGGGCCAGCCCCGGCCCGGGACAGACGTCTACCTCGACGCGGCCGGCGCCCCCGCGGTCTTCGACACGGTGGTGGCCAACGTCAGGTGGCACGCCAGGCTGGTGATGGTCGCCGTGCAGAAGAAGGGCGAGGTCGACCTGGGCGGCATGCTGCGCAGCGAGCTGACCCTGATCGCCTCACAGGGCTACCCGACCGAGATCTTCGAGGTCACCCCCGAACTCGTCGAGCACCACGAGCGGTTCGCGAAGCTGATCAGCCATCGCGTCCCGTTCGCCGAGGTGGAGCGCGCCTTCGAGCTGGCCCTCACCCCGGGCGCGGCCGAGAAGGTCGTCGTCGCCTTCGGTGCGTAGCCGTCGCCCCGGGCGCTCAGCCGGTGACGGGCGCCAGCCACAGGCCGAGGAGCGCGTCGGTCAGCCCGGTCGCCGCGTCGCTCCAGGTGGCGCGCGGGGTGGGGGTCCCCTCGGCGAGGGCACGCTCCCGCTCGGCGCAGGTGTGCAGGATCAGCGTCCGGGCCATCAGGCCGCGCTCCGTGCGGACCTCGGTGGGCAGCTGCGGCAGGCGCCGGTTCAGCCCATCGACGGCCTGCCGGAGCGAGGGCGACGCGAGGGACTCCGCGATCATGATGTCGTAGAGGGCGGGATCGGTCATGACCTGGGCGCAGAAGCGGGCGTACCAGGTGGGGCTGCCCAGGCTCGCGAGGTGCTCGGTGACTGGGCGGACCAGGCAGTCCACCCAGTCACGGACGTCGCCGGAGTCGCCGACCGCGGCCAGCAGCCGGACCCGGATCTCCTCGATCCGGTCGAAGTGCCGAGCGGCGATGGCGCGGACGAGGTCCGCCTTGGTGCCGAAGTGGTAGCCCACGGCGGCGTTGTTGCCCTGGCCGGCGGCCTCGCTGACCTGGCGGTTGGACACGGCGTACACGCCGTGTTCGGCGAACAGGCGCTCCGCCGTGCTCAGGATCGCCTCGCGCGTTGCGCCCGCCTGCTCCGCCCGCGCCGTCCTGCCCGCCATGTCCACCACCGCTCCGGGACCGCGCACCAACCGGACCGGCCTGTCCCGCGAGCCGTACCGGGGCCTCGCCCGGGGCGGCGAGGTCCAGCCGAAAAAGCCTACGCGGCGACGGCGCCGCGTGCGGTCAGGCTCTGCCAGTAAAGTAAGTCAAGCGACTGACTTAATACTTCTTCGCGGTCGTCGCGCCCCAGTCCTGCCTACGGAGGCCATCTCCCATGTCCGAAGCCCCTGTCCAGCCCGCCGGGTCCGTGCGACCCGCGCGACCGAATCCGAACGCGGTGGTGGCGGTGCTGGCCCTGGCCGGTATCACCGTCTCGCTGATGCAGACCCTGGTGATCCCGATCGTCCCGGAGCTGCCGAAGTACCTGAACGCCTCCGCGTCCAACGCCGCCTGGGCGGTGACGGCGACCCTGCTCGCGGCCGCGGTGGCGACCCCGGTGGCCGGCCGTATCGGTGACATGTTCGGCAAGCGGCTGATGCTGCTGGTCAGCCTGGTGCTGCTGGTGGCCGGCTCGGTCGTGTGCGCGCTGAGCGACGCGCTGGTCCCGATGATCGTCGGCCGTACCCTCCAGGGGCTCGCGGCGGCCGTGGTGCCCCTCGGCATCAGCATCATGCGCGACGAACTGCCGCCGGAGCGCCTCGCGGGCTCGACGGCCCTGATGAGCGCCTCCCTCGGCGTCGGCGGCGCGCTGGGGCTGCCGGCCGCGGCATTCATCGCGGACCACTTCGACTGGCACGTGCTGTTCTGGACCTCCGCCGCTCTCGGCGTCGTCGCGTTCGCGCTGGTCATGCTTCTGGTGCCGGAGTCCAAGGTGCGCTCGGGCGGCCGTTTCGACGCGGTCGGCGCCGTCGGTCTCGCGGTCGGCCTGGTCTCGCTGCTGCTAGCGGTGTCCAAGGGTGCCGACTGGGGCTGGGCGAGCGGCACCACGCTCGGCCTGTTCGCGCTCGCGGTCGTGGTGCTCGTCGCCTGGGGCTTCTTCGAGCTGCGGACCACCCGGCCGCTGGTGGACCTGCGCACCACCGTCCGGCGTCAGGTGCTGTTCACCAACCTCGCCTCGATCGCGTTCGGCTTCTCGATGTTCGCGATGTCCCTGGTGCTGCCGCAGCTGCTCCAGCTGCCGACCCAGACCGGCTACGGCCTCGGCAGGTCGATGATGACGGTCGGTCTGGTGATGGCGCCGCAGGGTCTGGTGATGATGGGCTTCGCCCCGGTCTCGGCGGCCATCACCAAGACCCGGGGGCCGAAGGTCACCCTCATGATCGGCGCGGTGATCGTCGCCGCGGGCTACGGCCTGAACATCGTCCTGATGTCCCAGGTCTGGCACCTGATCCTGGTCTCCTGCATCATCGGCGCCGGTGTCGGCTTCGCGTACGGTGCGATGCCCGCGCTGATCATGGGGGCGGTCCCGGCGTCGGAGACGGCCGCCGCGAACAGCCTCAACACGCTGATGCGGTCCATCGGCACCTCGGTGGCCAGTGCGGTGGCCGGGGTGATCCTGGCCCAGCTGACCATCAGCCTCGGCGGCGCCACCCTGCCGTCCGAGAACGGCTTCAAGGTCGTCATGGCCATCGGCGCGGGCGCGGCCGTCCTGGCCTTCGTCCTCGCTTCCTTCCTGCCCGGCCGCCGGCCGGCGGACGCCGAGCCCGCGCCGGCGCCCACCGACCACTCGGCCGAGCCGGTGCACTGAGCGACGGCGGCCGGGAAGCGTTCCGGACACCGCGCCCGGCGGGCCGCCCTCGACGGGCGGCCCGCCCCCCGGGCCACACCCGGCGGACCGCCGAATACGGAGACAGGGGAAGAGGGGGGGGGGGGGGAAGAGGGGGGAGAGGGGGGGGTTGATATCGG
>NZ_JBEYFC010000571.1:0-5197 GCF_040634175.1 Streptomyces sp. NPDC007162 | reverse complement strand
GTCGACGACCGTCTCCTCGCCGAGGCGGATCCGATCGTGCTCGCCAAGAAGCCCAGGGAACTCGTCCTCGGGTACGTCGGGAATCAGTACGACCGCGACCAGCATTTCGACCGCTTCTTCGCGCCGGCCGCCGCCCGCTTCGATCACGTGGTCGGGGGCAAGTGGACCAAGACCGATCGCTGGCCGCACGTCCGGTTTCTCGGCAGGCTCCCCTTCGAGGCGGTCCACGCCGTGTATGGCAGGTCTCTGGCAACCGTGCTGATGCTGCCGGAGCGGTACGCCGTCGTCGGGCAGATGACGCAGCGGATCTTCGAGGCCGTCCTCGCCGGCTGCCTGCCGCTCACCCCTGCCGACATCCTGCACGCGGACCGCTTCGTGCCCAAGGAACTGATCGTCAGCTCCGGCAGCGAGGTGATCGAGCGGCTCGCCCACCTCCAGCGGATCGCCGGCACCCAGCAGCACGCGGACCTGATCGCGGCCTGCCTGGACCGCCTGGACCTATTCCGCCTGAGTCGGCAGGTAGACGCGTTGGAAGCCGTCCTGAACACGGCCGCCAGCCCCGTAAATGTGGAACGGGGAGCGGCGTGATGCAGCTGCCTTTCCAGACCATGGCACCTGGATCATCCGAACGTGTCCGATCGGCCGGTCCGACCGGGCACCCGAGCGCCTCTACGCTGGAGCACCATGAAGAAGGTCGCCATCGTCGGCTGCGCAGGCAGCGGCAAGTCCTACGTGGCACGCGAGCTGAGCAGGATCCTCGATGCCCCGGTCACGCACCTGGACGCCGCGTTTTACGACGACGCGTGGAACGCGCTGCCCATGGAGAAGTTCGCCGCCCTGCAGCGGGACCTGGTCGCGCAGCCGAAGTGGGTGATCGACGGGAACTACAACTCCACCTTGCAGATCCGGCTCGAAGCCTGCGACACGGTGGTCCTCATGGACGTCTCGACCGTGGCCGCGCTGTACGGGATCTTCTCCCGCCAGATCCGGCACGGGGCAGGGCACAAGGGCAACGGGGTGCACAACCGCATCCACTGGGGCGTGATCAAGTACGTGGCGACGTACCGCCGCAAGATGCGCCCGCGCGTCATGGCCAAGATCGAGGAATTCGCCTCGGGCCGTGCCGAGGTGGTGCTGCTGCGCAACCGGCGACAGACGCACCGCTGGCTGCGCAAAGTCGCATCGGAGCACCGCTGAGCGCTCCGCGCCCCCGAGGGGAGGGTGCGGCATGAGCGGCGCCAACCCCTTCCTGGACCCCGCGCGGCAAGCGGAGCTGTACGGGCACGCCTCGCGGCTGGCCGGCCGGTCCAATGCCCTGATGCGGGCGAAAACCTCCGGATGCCCGGTACCAGACACGATCGTGCGCCTAGTGCGCGTCCACCACGAGCGGGCAGACGAGCTTGGCTTGGTCCTGGACGTCGGCTGTGGTCGCGGTACGAGCAGTCTGGCCCTGGCCCAGCAACTTCGGCCGCAGCGGGTACTCGGTCTCGACGCGGCTCCGGCCTTGATCGAGCAGGCACTACACCGCGCCCAACGGCTCCCCGACGTCCCAGTCAGCTTCCTCCTGGACAACTTCCACCAACTGCCGCTGCCTGCCCAGTCGTTCGACGTCGCCGTCGCAGCCTTCTGCCTTTACCACTCACCGCAGCCACAGACGGTGGCCGCGGAGATGAAGCGAGTGCTGGCCCCGGGAGGGCTGGCCGTGCTCGTCACCAAGGGGCTCGACAGCTACCGGGAGATGGACCAGCTGGTCGCTGCCGCCGGCCTCGACCCGCGGGCCGAGCAACACGAGAGTCTGTACGTCTCGGCGCACAGCGACAACCTCGCCCACCTGGCCGCCGTGTCGCTCGACGTACTCGCTGTGGAGCACGAGGAACACCGCTTCACCTTCGACGGACACGACCACGTGGCGGAGTACCTGGCCACCAACCCGAAGTACGACCTTGCCCCGGGCCTTTACGGCAATCCTGGCGCGCTCGCGGCAACACTGCATGAGTTCCTGCCGGACCGGCCCCTCACCACCAAGTCCCTCGTCACCTTCGTGGTGGCCCAGTCAGGGGGAGGACGGTCGTGAGCGTTCGCCAGTTCACCAAGCACTACGAGACACCCGGCCGGGTGGCCTCGGCAGCCCGCCATCACGCCTGGCTCGTCGAGCACGCACCGCCGCTGCGGCTTCCGGCGCTGACGGTGGTGGGGCCGACGAGCCTGACATACGGGTGGATCGACGGCCGTCCTGCCCGGACCGAGGACCTGTCGGCCCTGGCTGGGTTGCTGGGCGATGTCCACGGGGCCGCCTGGACCACCGACCTCCGGCCGGCCGCGCTCAACAGGCCCCACCGTTTCCGTGACGGCATCGCGTTCGGCGACTACATCGGTCCCCGGCAGGCTGCCCTGCGAAGAAGGCTGGAACAGGGGTACCTGCCGGACCGCGGGGCCTTGCACGCATTGCTGACGCTGCTGGAGAAGACCGCCGAGGGGCCGACCGCCTTCTACAAGGACAGCAACCCGCGAAACTTCATCATCACCGAGGCCGACGAGATCTACACGGTCGACACCGACGATCTGACGCTGGCGCCGATGGGTTACGACCTGGCGAAACTGATCGCGACGCTGGTCCTGACGTACGGGCCTTTGCCGGCTCCAACCATTGACTCGGCCCTGCGCGCCTACAACGAGGCCGCCGTACGCCACGACCCCCAGCTTGGCATCACGGATCGCGAGCGGCTCGACGACTTCCTCGCCCTGCACGCCGTGCTGACCGCTCCGTACGCCGGGCGCAACGGCTACCGCTACAGCTGGTCGCCCCGACCCTGCCCCCGAGGTTCCGCATGATCACCACCGAACTCGTCTTCGTCCGCCACGGCGAAGCCCAGTGCAACGTCGACGGCCTGGTAGGCGGCCCGCGCACCTGCACCGGGCTTACCAACCGCGGATACGCCCAGACCGAACGGGTCGCGCTCCGCCTCTCCACCGAGCACCGCGACAAGCCGTTCGACGCCCTGTACGCCGGCCCGCGTCTCCGCCTGCGCCAGACCGGCGAGATCATCAGCCAGGCTCTCAACCTCCCCATGTCCACCGACGACCGCCTTGACGGTCCGGTCCACGGTGCCGCCGACGGCAGACCCTGGGCCGAGGTGAAAACCGCCGCCGACGGCGGGCCGCACGCCCACCCGGACAGGCCCTGGGCTGCTGGATCCGACGCGTGGAACGGCTACCTGGAGCGGGCAGGCCGCCTCCTACGGGAGCTCATCGACCATCACGAGGGTGAGCGCATCCTGTTCGCCGCGCACGGCGAGACCGTGATCGCCGCCCACACCCTGCTCCTGGGAATCCCGCTCGGATCTCCGGCCGGGTTCACGGTCTCTCACGGGTCCATCACCCGGTGGCAACACCACCTCAACCGGCTCGGACAGAGACGGTGGATGCTCGACCGTCACAACGACACTGAGCACCTGGCCGCTCTAGCGCAGGAGGCTGTCGCGTGATCACGCTGTCCGATGATCCGCGCCTGAGCCTGGCACGCGGCGCGCTCGGAGCGGTCCGGATCGTGCACGATCCGACTCTCCCGCCCCGAGTCCTGCGTCTCGTCGACGCCGACGGCAATGAGTTCTTCGCCAAGCAGCACAGCGAACGCGACCGATACACCCGAGAACTCCATGCCTATCTCGCCTGGGGAGCTCACCTGATCGGGCACGTCCCCCGCGTGGTGGGCCAGCAGGACAGAACATGCACCCTGCTGCTCACCGCGGTGCGCGGCGTACGGGCGGATACGGTCGCGCCCGGGTCGCCGGAGGAGGAGCAGGCTCACTACGAGGCCGGGCGCGTGCTGGGTAAGCTGCATCACGCCACCTCGGTACCGCGTACCGGCGCCGTCGGCACGGAACTCGCCCAGCGGCTAGGCGAGTGGATCGTCCGTGCAGACCGGGCCAGCCTCATCTCCACGGCCGAACGCGACCGCATGAGCCACAGCGCGGACGTCCTGGCGAACACGCTCATGGACAGCGCGGTGTGCCACCTCGACTACCAGCCGCGAAACTGGCTCCTTGGGGACGCCTTCGGCATGTGCGACTTCGAGCACATGCGCCGGGACGCCCGCATCCGCGACTTCGCCCGGCTCGAATTCCGCCGCTGGCAGGCCGCCCCCTACCTCCGCATGGCCTTCTTCGCCGGATACGGAACGCCGCTGAACGACACCGAACAGCGACTGCTGGAGTCTTTCGGCGCGATCGAGGCCGTCACCGCCCTGGTCCGCGGACACGAGCAGGACGATCTCGCCCTCAGCGCCCACGGCCGCACCGTTCTCGCCCGGCTCGCCTGAACCACCACCCTCCTCGGATTTCTGGAGAACTCCGTGTCACAGCACGCATCCCACCTGACCACCCCCGTCCCCCGCCGGGCCGTGGTGACCGGCGCCGCTGGCTTTATCGGCTCCCACCTCGCCCATGCCCTCATCCAGGCCGGCGCCGTCGTCGTCGGCGTCGACCGCCGCGACCCGGCCACCGACCCCACGGCCGCAGCCAACCTTTCTGTACGGAGACGGTCACCAGCACAGGGACTTCACGTACGTCGACGACGCGGTCGCCGCCACCATCGCCGCGGCCACGATCCCGACCGCCAGCGGAGTGATCAACGTGGGGGGTGGTTCGAGCGCCTCCCTGCTGGAAGTGATCAACATCGCGAACAGCCTCTCAGGCCGCGAGATCCAATTTCACCAGGAAAACCCCCGCAGCGGCGACGTCCTCACCACCCGCGCCGACCCCGGCCGTGCCCATGAGGTCTTGGGCTGGCAGCCCCAGGTCGACCTTCACAACGGCATGCGAGCCCACATGCAGGCGCTGACCGCCGAGACCGCCGCGTACGGCCGCGCGGCATAACCACCGGGACACCAGGAGGAGTTGCAGTGGAGAGTCCTGAAAAGGCGCGACTGGAAGCCTTCTTCCGGCAGATCACAACACGGTTCCCCGCTGGCGAGCAGGTCACCACGCTGATCATCACGCACCTGCTCTCCGAGCGGCCGGCGTTCCTCCGCGCGATGGCGGCGACGTCCACGGTCGGTGCTGTACTACCCAAGCCCAGGTCCGTCGACCAGCCGACGTTGGAGAAGGTCCGACGTGTCTTCACCATCCATGACCTGAACCGAGAACTGTTTGCCGACTCGACCTGGGCGTTGGAGTACCTGGAGGACACAGCGGGCGGT
>NZ_JBEYFC010000570.1:0-5213 GCF_040634175.1 Streptomyces sp. NPDC007162 | reverse complement strand
GTTCGTCAGCGACAAGAAGGGCTTCGTGAAAGCCTGGGACAACGAGCAGGGCACCCCGCCCCAACGCGAGCCGGGCCTGGAGGACAAGGCGTGGGCCGCGATGATGGCGAACGATCCCGTCGGCAGCACCTGGGGCCGGGAGCTGTCACCCGGCGTGCACGAGGGCATCCACCGGTTCCGGAACTCCTACTTCTGGGGCTGGACCAAGGAGACGGTGCCCTACCAGGACGCGCTGGGCAACTACGTCCTCGGTGACCGGGTTCCCGTCGTCATCGTCTACGGCGAGCTGGACAAGACGGCCAACACCGCGCCGAACGTCCCCGTGCCCCCGCCCCTGCGCTTCTCCGTGCCGGCGCTCTACGACGCCGTCGGCGGGCCGGAGAAGCTGATGTTCGAGCTGGAGGGGGCGGGACACTCCGTGGTCTGGGAACGCCCCGCCGAGATCGTGCACGACATCGCGTTCCAGTGGCTCCACAACAAGCACAAGGTGTGGGGTCTCACGAGCGGCAGCTACTACCGTGACTCCACAGGCGTCCTGACGCCGGTCTAGGCCGCCCTCAGCACAGGAAGTCCCGTGCGATCTGCTCCGCCACCCGCTCCAGGATCGGTCCGGCGTCGGCGATGCACTTCACCACGTCCGGTTCGAGTGCCGTGAGCGGGTAGGCGCGGCGGATCCCGGCCCGCCCGATCGCCTCGGGCTGCAGGGCGAGGCGGCCGCAGACCGCCACGACCTCCTTGCCCGCGGCACGGGCGGCCGCGGCCACCCCGGCCGGCGCCTTGCCGTGCAGTGTCTGCTCGTCGAGCGAGCCCTCGCCGGTGATGACGAGCGACGCCCGCTCCAGGGCCGGCGCGAAGCCCAGCACGTCGAGCATGACCTCGATGCCGGCCCGGAACCGGGCGCCGAGCAGCAGCGCGCCGTAGCCGATGCCACCGGCCGCACCGGCACCCGGCGACACCGCGTACGCGGCGGCGCGCGCGCCGGCCTCGGTCTCCAGGACCTTCGCGAAGTGGGCCAGCGCCGCGTCCAGGAGTTCCACGTCGTCGGGCGAGGCGCCCTTCTGCGGGCCGTAGACGGCGGGCGCGCCCTTCGGGCCGGTCAGCGGGTTGTCGACGTCGCTGGCGAGGATCAGGTCCACGGAGGACAGCCGCGGGTCCAGCCCGGACAGGTCCGCGCGGGCCAGTTCGGCGAGTCCGCCGCCGCCCGGCGGCACCGGTTCGCCGTCCGCGTCCAGGAAACGCGCGCCGAGCGCCGAGAGCATCCCGGCCCCGCCGTCCGTCGTGGCACTGCCTCCGACGCCGAAGACGATCGTGCGGGCACCCGCGTCCAGCGCGGCCCGCAGCAGCTCTCCGGAGCCGTACGTGGAGGCCGTGAGCGGCGCGAAGACCCCGCGGGGCAGCCGCTGCAGTCCGCTCGCCTCGGCCATCTCCACCACCGCGGTGTCGCCGCGCAGCGCGAACGCGGCGGTGACCTCCTGCCCCAGCGGGCCGGCGACCGGCCGCTCATGCCGTTCGAAACCGGCCGCGACCGCGGCGGCCACCGTGCCGTCCCCGCCGTCGGCGACCGGCAGCGCCGCCACGTCGAGGCCGGGCACGATCCGCCGCAGCCCCGCCGTGACCCGCTCGGCGACCTGCACGGCGGTCAGCGAGCCCTTGAACTTGTCCGCGGCGATGAGCACGCGCTGTGTCACCTGTATCCCCTTGCATTCCGGGCCTCGCGCACGTCAAGGCCAGTCGCGCCGCTGCGACCTTAACCGGAGGACGCCCTCCCCGTCATTCCCCGGCCGAAGCGCCGATACGGCGGCCCGGGCGTGGGCCCGGCCTGGTTACCCTGCCTGGGTGACCACCACCGACACCTACGCCGCGTACATCGCGAGCCTCCCCCGCGTCCTCGCCGGGGCCGCCGCGCTCTTCCTGGACGCCGAGGGGCGGGTGCTGCTCGTCGAGCCCAACTACCGCGAGGGCTGGGCGCTGCCGGGCGGGACCGTCGAGTCCGACGACGGCGAGACCCCCCGTCAGGGGGCCCGCCGGGAAACCCTGGAGGAGATCGGCCTGGACCGGCCGATGGGCCGGCTGCTGGCGGTGGACTGGGTGCACGGCACCGACCGGCCGCCCGTGGTGGCGTACGTGTACGACGGCGGCGTCCTCACCGACGCCGACCTCAGGGCGATCGTCCTCCAGGAGGAGGAACTGCTGTCCTGGCGGCTGGTGCCCCGCGAGCAGGTCACCGCCCATCTGTCCGGCGCCCTCGGACGGCGCGTGCTGGCCGCCCTGGACACCCTGACGGACGGCTCGGGGACGGCGGAGCTGGAGAACGGTCACCGGGTCGAGTGAATTCCGGAGGATCGGGGGAGCGGCCTGACGGCGGGTCGCCTACCGCGGCTCCCGCCTCACCGGCGCGTGAGCACGCGTAACCCGTTGCCGTCGGGGTCGGCCAGCAGCACTGCGCCGTCCCCGCCGGGGTCGGAGCCGAGACGCCTCGCCCCGAGGGAGAGCAGGCGCTCGACCTCCGCTTGCTGATCGCCGTCCGGTGCCAGTTCGAGGTGCAGGTCCTTGCCGGGGTCCGGCATGAGCGGCGGACCACCCCACGTGATCTTCGTACCGGCGTTCGGTGACTGGACGGCGGTCTCCTCGTCCTGGTCCCAGACCAGCGGCCAGCCCAGCGCCTCGCTCCAGAAGTGGCCCACGGCCTTCGAACCATCGCAGGCGAGCGCTCCGATGAAGCCGCAGCCGGCGAGGAATCCGTTGCCCGGCTCGATGACACAGAACTCGTTGCCCTCGGGGTCCGCGAGGACCACATGGGACGCGTCCGGACCCTGGCCGACGTCGGCGTGCTGCGCGCCGAAGGCGAGCGCCCTCGCCACGGTCTCCTGCTGGTTGTCCAGGGAGGAACTGGTCAGGTCGAAGTGCAGCCGGTTCTGGGCGGCCTTCTGCGTTCGGGAAGGACGGAAGCGGAGGCGGTAACCGGCGTCGTTCCCGGACAGCAGGGCGACGCCGTCGTGCGCGTCGTCGGCTCTCTCCAAGCCCATGACGCCGGACCAGAAACGCGCCAGGCGCTCGGGTTGGTGCGCGTCGAAGGAGATCGCGGAGAGTCGGCTGCTCATGGCGCCACGCATCCTCGGTCCGTTGCGTGCCAACGGTCGGCAGGGCGCCGTGCCGGCGCCTTGAACGAGGATCCTAGAAGCGGGCCCGCCCCGGTCGCAGCCGGGTATTCGCGGGCCCGCGCTAGAAGAGGCCCGCGCCCCGTTCGAAGTCCAGCAGGCGTTGTTTGCGGGGCAGGCCGCCGCCGTAGCCGGTGAGGTTGCCGTCGGCGCCGATCACCCGGTGGCAGGGGACGATGATGCCGACGGGATTGCGGCCGTTGGCGAGGCCGACCGCGCGGGAGGCCTGGGGGTTGCCGAGCGCGTCGGCGAGTTCGCCGTAGGTGCGGGTCTCGCCGTAGGGGATCCGGGTCAGCTGGTCCCAGACGCTGCGCTGGAACGGCGTGCCGTTCAGCCGCAGTTCGAGGGTGAACGCCTTCAACTCGCCCGCGAAGTAGGCGGCGAGCTGTTCCTCGGCCTCGGCGAACAGGTCGTCGTCGCGGTCGCCGAAGGTCTCCTCGGGCGGTCGGTGGCGCTGTTCGGCCATGTACAGGCCGCAGAGGGTGCCGTCCTCGGCGACCAGGGTGAGCGGGCCGTAGGGGCTGTCGGTGACGGTGTGGTTCTTCACGGCAAGGTCCTCACACGGGAAGGAAGTTGATCGGGTGGCTGTCGGTCGCCCACAGGTACTGGACGGCGTAGGCCCGCCAGGGACGCCAGGCCGCGGCGCGCGCGGTGAGGGCGGCCGGGGTGCCGGGCAGGCCCAGCTCCTGGGCGGCGCGGCGGATTCCGAGGTCGGTGGGGAGGAAGGCGTCCGGGTCGCCGAGGGCGCGCATGGCGATGACGTCGACGGTCCAGGGTCCGAAGCCGGGGAGGGCGAGGAGCGTGGCGCGGGCTTCCGCCCAGTCGCTCTCCACACCCAGGTGGAGGGTCCCGTCGGCCAGTCGGCTCACCAGGGTGGTGAAGGTGGTGCGGCGGGTGCGGGGCATCGCCAGGGACTCCGGGGGTACGTCCGAGAGCGCCTCGGGGGACGGGAAGAGGTGCGTCAGGCCGCCCTCGGGGTCGTCGACCGGGGTGCCGTGGGCCGTCACCAGGCGGGCCGCGTGGGTGCGGGCGGCGGCCGTGGAGACCTGTTGCCCGAGCACGGCGCGGACCGCGAACTCCGCCTCGTCCACCGTGCGCGGCACCCGCCGCCCCGGCGCCTTGTCCACCAGCGGCGCCAGGACGGGATCCGAACGGAGCTGGTCGTCCACGGCGACCGGGTCGGCGTCCAGGTCCAGGAGCCGGCGGCAGCGGCTGATGGCGACGGGCAGGTCCCGCAGGTCGCTGAGGGCGAGCCGGCAGGCGATGTGGTCGGGCTTCGGGGCGAGGGCGGCGATGCCGTGGCCGTACGGCAGCCGCAGGGTCCGCCGGTAGGCGCCGCCCCGCCACTCCTCCACCCCGGGTACGGCGGTGGCCGCGAGGTGTCCGAACAGGTTGTCGGGATTGAGCGGCGTGCGGAAGGGGAGGCGCAGCGAGAGCGCGCCGGGGGCGTGCTCCGCCGTCCTCGGGCGGCGCTCGCGCAACTCGCTCGGGGACAGCGCGAAGACCTCGCGGACGGTGTCGTTGAAGGTGCGGATCGAGGAGAAGCCGGCCGCGAAGGCGATCTCCGCCATCGGCAGGGCGGTCGTCTCGATCAGCAGGCGGGCGGTCCGGGCGCGCTGGGCCCGGGCGAGGGCCAGGGGGCCGGCGCCGAGTTCGGCGAGCAGCTGGCGTTCCACCTGCCGGGGGCTGTAGCCGAGGCGGGCGGCGAGGCCGGGCACTCCCTCGCGGTCCACGACCCCGTCGGCGATCAGCCGCATGGCGCGGGCGACCAGGTCGGCGCGCTGGTTCCACTCCGGGGAACCGGGGCTGGTGTCGGGGCGGCAGCGCTTGCAGGCGCGGAAGCCGGCCTGCTGGCAGGCGGCGGCGCTCGGGTAGAACGTCATGTTCGCGGGCTTGGGCGGTACCACCGGGCAGCTGGGCCGGCAGTAGATGCGGGTGGTCAGGACGGCGGTGAAGAACCAGCCGTCGAACCGCGCGTCCTTCGACTGCACGGCCCGTACGCAGTGCTCCCGGTCGAGGTGCATTCCTTTCTGCATGGGTCCAGCATCGGCCACC
>NZ_JBEYFC010000569.1:0-5248 GCF_040634175.1 Streptomyces sp. NPDC007162 | reverse complement strand
TCTCTCTTCCGCTCTGGGGGCCGCCACCCTCCCCCTCGGCGGCTTCGAATCCGACGGTGCGGGCGTGGCCACGCCCACCGGCTGGTCGGAGTACGGCGACACGGGCGCCTCGTACACCGAGTCCGGCGGCCACGGCGGCAGTTACCGCCTGAGCCAGTACTCGGCCGCCGCCTACAAGGTGGAGACGTACCAGTACCTGTCGGGGCTGACCAACGGGAACTACACGCTCACCGCCTGGGTCCGCTCCAGCGGCGGGCAGAACGCCGCCTACATGTCCCTGAAGAACTGCGGCAGTTCGGAGCAGCGGACCGACCTGCCGGTCTCCACCGGCAGCTGGGTCCGGATCGTCACCTCGATCGCGGTCACCAACAACCAGTGCACGATCAGCTTCTACTCGGACGCCAACGCGGGCAACTGGATCAACGTCGACGACGTGACGTTCGCCGCCGGTTCGACGGGCCTGGCCATCAAGGGCGCCGACATCTCGTCCCTGGCCAAGAGCGAGGCCAAGGGCGGGGTCTACAAGACCAGTTCCGGCGCCACGGGGGACGCGGTCACCATCCTCAAGAACGCCGGCATGAACTACGCCCGTCTGAAGGTCTGGGTCAACCCGGCCGACGGCTACAACGACAAGGCGCACGTGCTGGCCATGGCCAAGCGCGTCAAGGCGGCCGGCATGAAGCTGCTGGTCGACTTCCACTACTCGGACACCTGGGCCGACCCGGGCAAGCAGACCAAGCCCGCCGCCTGGAGCGGCCACTCCTACAGCCAGCTGAAGACCGACGTCTACAACCACACCTACGACGTCCTGAGCGCCCTGAAGGCCCAGGGCACCACCGCCGACATGGTCCAGATCGGCAACGAGATCAACGGCGGCATGCTCTGGTCCGAGGGCTCCACCGACAACTGGTCGCAGCTCGCCGGCCTGATCAACTCCGGTTACAGCGCGGCCAAGGCGGTCTCCTCCGCCACCAGGGTCGCCCTGCACCTGGCCAACGCGGGTGACGACGCCACGGTCCGCTGGTGGTTCGACAACGCCAAGACCTACGGCATCAACTACGACGTGATCGGGCTGTCGTACTACGGCTACTGGCACGGCTCGACGGCGGCCGCCCAGACCACCCTGGACGACGTGGCCGCCCGCTACGCCAAGCCGGTGTTCGTCGCCGAGACCGCCTACCCGTTCACCCTCGCCCAGGACGACTCGCTGGAGAACCAGATAGACACCAGCAGCGAACTGGTCCCCGGCTACCCGGCGAGCGCGGCCGGTCAGCTGGCCTGGATGAACGCCGTCGCGAACATCGTGGAGGCCGTCCCGAACGGCCGCGGCCTCGGCGTCTTCTACTGGGAGGCGACCTGGACCGCCGTCACCGGCAACGGCTGGGACCCGACCGACGCCACCTCGGGCAACGGCTGGGAGAACCAGGCCCTGTTCGGCTACGACGACAAGGCGCTGTCCTCCATGGCGTGGTTCAGCCACCGCTGAACCACCACTGACGGGGCCCGGCCGTAAGGGGACGGCCGGGCCCCCGCCCTGCCCGGGCGTCCCTTCTCGGACATCGCGCACCGACCCCCGGACGTGGTTGCTTCGGCTGCGCGAAGGTGGGCATCACGAACTACGAGGAGGCAGGGACGGAGGCCGGTCGGATGCTGAGGAACGCCAAGAGCACAAGCCGCCTGGACATTCTGGACTGGCTCAAGGATCCGGCGGCCCACTTCCCGCCCCAGCGCCATGCGGACCTCGCCGAGGACGGCGTCGGTGTCCGGGCCGTCGCCGCGAAGCTCGGAGTCTCCCGCCGGGTCGCCGGCGCCCATCTGGACCTGCTGGCCCGGCTAGGCCTGCTGCGCACCAAGCGCATCCGGCGCCGGGTCTACTACCGGCGTGACGACATCCGGATCGCCGAGGTGGCCCGGCTGTTCGAAAAGGGCTGGTGAAACGGGGCCGGTTCGATGGTCGCCGGGCACCGTCGCCGCCTGCCACCATGGGGCCCATGGACCGACCCACGCGCCTCGTCCCCCTCCACTACGTCGCCGTCGGCGGCCGAGGCCCGGAGGACGTGGTCACGGATCCGGACGGACGGGTCCTGACCGGCGTCGAGGACGGCCGCATCCTGCGCCTGGACGGCCTCGGCGACCCGGACACCGTCCGGGTGCGGGTGCTGGCGGAGACCGGCGGCCGCCCGCTGGGACTCGAGCTCCTCCCGGACGGCGACCTGCTGGTGTGCGACGCCGAGCGCGGCCTGCTGCGCGTCGGCCTCGGCGACGGTGTGGTGCGCGTCCTCGCCGACTCCGTCGAGGGCGGCCCGCTGCGGTTCGCGAGCAACGTGGTCGCCCTGCCCGACGGCACCGTGTACTTCACGGTCGCCAGTCGCCGCTTCCCCCTCGACCAGTGGGTCGGCGACATCGTCGAGCACAGCGGCACCGGCCGTCTGCTGCGCCTCGCACCCGGCGCCGGGGTACCCGAAGTGGTCTGCGAGGGGCTCCAGTTCGCCAACGGGCTGGCCGTGAGCGGCGACGGCACCTTTCTGATCGTCGCCGAGACCGGCGCGTACCGGCTGACCCGCTACTGGCTCACGGGCCCGCGCGCCGGCCGCGCCGAGTTCTTCGCCGAACTGCCGGGCATGCCCGACAACATGTGGCGGGACGGCGATCTCACCTGGGTCGCCCTCGCCGGGCCGCGCAACCCCCCGCTCGACCTCCTGCACCGCACCCCGTCCACCGTGCGCAGGGCGGCCGCCCGTGCCGTCGTGCACGCCCCTTACCGCCCGGTCGGCACCATCGCCGTCATGGCCCTCGACGACGACGGCCGTGTCGTCCACCACCTCGCCCGGCAGCGCTCCGGCTTCCGGATGGCCACCAGTGTCTGCGTGACCGGCCGTCTCCTGGTCCTCGGCAGCGTCTGGGAGCCCGGCGTCGCGGTCTGTGCGGCGCCCACCGCGAAGTGACCTGCGGGTACGCCCGGCGGTAACCTGTTGCACCCGTCGGGGCGGTGCCCGAACAGGAGACGTACGACCCATGACAGCCTCGGAAGCCGAGAGCCTCCATGTCCAGCCGACCCCCCGGCGTCGGTCCGAATGGCGTACCCAGGCCCCGGTCGTCGCGGTGGTCGCAGCGGGCGGCGCGATCGGCGCCGTGGCCCGTTACGCCCTCGCCCTGGCCCTGCCCACGGCCGCGGGCGGGTTCCCCTGGGCGACCTTCTGGACGAACGTCATCGGCTGCGCGGTGATTGGCGCGTTCCTGGTCCTGATCACCGAGGGACTGCCCGCGCACCGCCTGGTCCGCCCCTTCTTCGGCACCGGTGTCCTCGGCGGCTTCACGACCTTCTCCACCTACGCCGTCGACATCCAGAAACTGGTCGACCACGGCAGGCCCGCCACCGGCCTGGCCTATCTCGCCGCGACGCTGTGCGCGGCCCTCGCGGCGGTGTGGTGCGCGGCCACCGTCACCCGCCGTGTCCTCACCCGGAGGCAGCGATGACGAGACTGACCGGCCGCGCCCTGCGCCTGACCGTCTACATCGGCGAGGACGACACCTGGCACCACAGGCCCCTCTACAGCGAGATCGTGCACCGCGCCCACACGGCCGGTCTCGCGGGCGCCAGCGTCTTCCGGGGGGTCGAGGGCTTCGGCGCCTCCTCCCGCATCCACACCTCCCGGCTGCTGTCGCTCAGCGAGGATCTGCCGGTGGCGGTCGTGGTCGTGGACACCGAGGAGCGGATCCGGGCGTTCCTGCCGCAGCTCGACGAGCTGGTGACCGAAGGCCTGGTGACCTTGGACGACTGCGAGGTCATCAGGTACGTCGGCCGCACGAACAACCCGGGCGAACCGGACGCGGAAGGTAAGAACTCGTTGTGAACTGGCTGTTGGTCGTCCTCGGCGCCGCCGTCGGCGCTCCGCTCCGCTACCTCACCGACCGCGCCGTCCAGACCCGGCACGACTCCGTCTTCCCGTGGGGTACGTTCGTCGTGAACGTCACCGGCTGCCTGATCCTGGGCCTCCTCACCGGCGCGGCCGCGACGGGCGCCGCGAGCCCGCACCTCCAGCTCCTGCTCGGCACCGGCCTGTGCGGGGCGCTCACGACGTACTCGACGTTCTCCTACGAGACCCTGCGGCTGACCGAGACCGGCGCGGGGCTCTACGCTGCGGCCAACGTCGTCGCGAGTCTCGTCGCCGGGCTCGGGGCGGCCTTCGCCGGGGCGGCGATCGCCCAGGCGCTGTGGGCGTAGAACTTGCTTCACACCCACGCGCTGTAGGACTGTCTACAGCACTGTCGACCAAACTCTGCAGAACTGGATCCCATGAGCGCCATCTCCGTCGGTCAAGCCGTCGTCCTCGGTGTCGTCGAGGGGGTGACGGAGTTCCTCCCGGTGTCCTCCACCGGTCACCTCAAGATCACCGAGGGGCTCATGAACATCCCCGTCGACGACAAGTCCGTCGTCGGGTTCTCCGCCGTCATCCAGGTGGGTGCCATCGCCGCCGTACTGGTCTACTTCTTCAAGGACATCAAGCGGATCGTCTCCGCCTGGTTCCGGGGGCTGACCAACAAGGAGGAGCGCTACCACCACGACTACAAGTTCGCCTGGTGGGTCATCTACGCGACCATCCCGATCGTCCTGGTCGGCCTCGCCGCCAAGCCGCTGATCGACGGTGCGCTCGGGTCCCTCTGGGTGGTCGGCGCCTCGCTCATCGTCGGCTCCGGGGTGATGTGGTGCGCCGACCAGATGGGCCGCCACAAGCGCGGTGAGGACGACACCTCCTTCAAGGACGCGATGCTGGTCGGCTGCTCGCAGATCCTCGCCCTGCTCTTTCCCGGCTTCTCCCGCTCCGGCGCCACCATGTCCACCGCGCTCGTCCTGGACCTGGACCGGGTCGCCGCCACCCGGCTCTCCTTCTTCCTCGGCATCCCGGCCCTGACCGGCGCCGGCATCTACGAGCTCAAGGACGCCCTCGGCGCGGGCGTCGGCGCCGCCCCGCTGGCCGTCGGTACGATCGTCTCCTTCGTGGTCGCCTACGGCTCCATCGCCTGGCTGCTGAAGTTCGTCGCCAAGCACTCCTTCAACGCGTTCGTGATCTACCGGATCGTCATCGGCCTTGCGGTCTTCGGCCTGCTCGCCACCGGCACCGTCAACGCCTGACCGGCCGGGGCGCCCCGGCGCCCGCCCGGTCACCGCTCCGCCACGGGGTGCGACGCCTGCGCATTCAGGTGTCGCACCCCGTGAATGTTTCCTTTCGCGACACCTTGACAGCCT
>NZ_JBEYFC010000568.1:0-5291 GCF_040634175.1 Streptomyces sp. NPDC007162 | reverse complement strand
TGCCGGGGCGGGCGAGCTCGGCCCACTGGGCGGGGGCGTGGAGGGGGTGGGCGTACCAGCTGCTGCCGCCGTCCGTGGACCGCTCCAGCCACGCGTAGCAGGTGTAGCCGGCGGTGAAGTTGTAGAACGTTCCGTAGGCGTAGGCGGGCGCCGACTTCGTCAGGCTGGTGACGTCGAGGCCGGCGGTGCAGCCCCCGGTCGCGGTCTGCTGCGTCACGAACCCCACCTCGGAGTCGGCCCAGGCCGATCCTCCGAAGCCGAACACCAGCGCCGTCGCCGCGGCTACGGGGGCGCCGTAGCGAAGGGACCTGCTCAGGACGGAGGTCTGGCGCGCACGGGATTTCGACTTGAACATGACGTCCCCATTTCTCTGGAAGTGCCACAGTGCCGTGACGATCCTTTCCGGCCCGCGCCAACAGCGGCAACGGCCGTCCCGTAACTGAGGGGATCCCGGGTCGCAACCCCTGTGACCTGCGACTGAACCGCCCTGTATGACGGTGGAACGGGACACCGCCCCGCTCTCCAGGCGCCCGAACCGCGGCGGAGCGCCACGCTGCGGTCACTCCGACAGGTCCCACAGCAGCCGGTAGTACGCGGTCCGTTCCCGGTCCGGCTCGACTCCGTAGGCTTCGAGAAGCGGCTCCTCCCAGCCCGGACCGTAGTTCCACCGCGTGCTCCACGTGGCGACAGCGAGGTCCGCCCAGCGGTCGGCGACACCGAGCGTGCCGAGGTCGACGTGGCCGGTGCACATGCCGTCGTCGCCGACCAGGGTGTTGGGAGCGCAGGCGTCGCCGTGGCAGACCACGAGCCGGTCGACCGGGGGAATGTCGTCGAGCATCCCGAGCGCGCGCTCGACGGCGCCGATGTGCCTCACATCCGGGTGCCGGTCCGCCGGATCGAGCAGGCCGGCCGCCGCGCGTGCCCGTACTGCTCCCACGCGCGTCTGCGCCGCCCACTCGAACGGGCAGTTCGCTACGGGCAGCGCGTCATGCAGCGCGCGCAGACCGGCGCCGATCGCGCGGACGGCTGTACCGGGGTCGCGCTTCCAGCGGTCGTCCACCGCGGAGCGGCCGGGCAGGCCGCGGGTGACGATCCAGGACCCCGCGGCGTCGGCCCCCTCGTCGAGTACGTGCGGCACCATGGCGAACCGCGCCGCCCAGCGCAGGCGCACCACCTCGGCCGTGAGGTCGATGCCGTTCCCGGCCGGCGTCCACTTCACGAACTCCCGTCGGTCGCGCACACCGATCTGGAACGTCAGTCCGCCGAGCTCGTTGCGCCACACGGCCCGCGTCGGTCGCCCCGCCGCCCGTTCGGTGACGACCGGCGGGAACTCGACGGGGCCCTGGGGCGACTCGGCGATCACCCGCCCATTCTCACCGGACCGGACATCGGCCGACCAGTCGATTCCGGACGTCGGCGCCGGCACTCCTGCCATGCCCCGCCCACCCTCTGTAGGTTGAACGTCGGGACAACCGTGGGGGGTGTGAGAGTGGCATCCCGTGAGACGAGAGCGGAACGGGGGCGGGACGTGAGCACCAGGACCGGGACGCGGCGGCGCGAGAGCCGGGTGGTGTCGGCCCCGCCCGACAGCGCAGCCGCGGCGCGCCTCGCCTCGTTGCAGCGGACGGCCGGAAACACGGCCGTCGTGAGGATGTTGACGAGAGGCCGGACGCCGTCGGGGGAGGACCGGTAGGCACCGCGGTCTGCCCCTTCGTACCTTCCGTGGCACCGCCCGGCTGATCTAGAACAGAGAGCTCGGCAAGGAGAAGTTCGGCGAGGAGGACCGTCCATGCGCTCGGTCGCGCGGGATCACCACCACCCTGGTGCACGAGGGCAGGAGACCCCGCGTGCGGCGTCACCGCCGGCCGACCTGAACGGCGCCTGGATACAGCACCTTCAGCGCGTCGCCTCGGGCGAGCACGGTCCTGTCCGGCCCGGTGCGACGACCGTCCAACGCACCGGAGCGTCGGCCGCGGACGAACGGCCCACCACCGGGGAACCCGAACAGACCGAGGGAACCGACCAGTCGGGCAAGGAGATCATCACCAGGCTGAGCAGTTCGATCGAACAGCACACCGTCCAGACCAAGTCGAAACGGAACGTCTTCGCGCCGGGCACCTGGTGGCCCGAACAGTGGCTGGTCGAGGGCCCCACCCGGCTGCGCAAGACCCTGGACCGCCGCGTGCTGCGCGGCGAGGCGTTCAACGAGCAGGACCTGGACGACATCAGGCAGCTCTCCGACGTCAACCCGAAGTGGCTCAAGTCCGTGGGGATCGGCACCTACGCCGAGGCGGAGGCGTACCTCAAGGGGAGCTTCAAGGACTGGTTGCAACTGAGCGCCGGCAAACGCGTCCTCACCGCGACGCTGGCCGTCCGCGCGAACCATCCGGCCGTCCGGCCGTCCGCGCCGCCGATCAGCCCCGACTACACGCTCGGCCGGTTCATGCTCACCCAGGCACCCGGCACCTCGGCCGACGACCGCAAGCTCCTGGAAGCCGAGCGTGACCAGCAGATCCGCGAAACCGCCGTCGACTCCCTGTATCCGGCCGGCATGGCCCCCGAGCGCCGGCACGGCGACGCCATCCCGGAGGAAGGCAGCCCGATCGGCAAGGGCGGCAAGGAGAAGGCGCCCGACTACGTCCGCAAGGACGGCAGGGCCCGCGAGATGCTCACGAAGATCCTGCTGGTCCTGCGCAACGGGCTGAAGCTCTACGACCCCGCTCAGGGCAAGCACCAGGTGAACTACGAACAGGACGTCATCCGCGCCCTGGCGCACGGAGGCCGTGTCAACGTCCGTATCCCGGCGCTGGGTTCCAAGGACGAACCGGCCTACTGGCTCCCCCACTTCCTGGGTGTCACCAAGGACGCCACCAAGGGCGAGACGGCCGAGGACGTCTCGGAGCGCGACTTCGCCACCCACCGCACCTCCATCGGAGCCAACAAGGGCGACCAGCCGGGCACGTTCAAGGAGAAGGGCGGCATCCTGGCATCCGTCACCAACAAGCTCGCGGTCGGCGCCGCCAGCCCGAAGCTGTGGGGTCAGGACTTCTCCGGCGGCGGCCTCGGCTCCAAGGACTGGAACGGCGACATGGTCCTGCCGAACGGTTCCTACGGACACATCCTGCTGGTCTACCACCGCCCCACCATGGAACGCGACGGCTCGCTCCAGATCGGTATCGAGACCATCAAGCCGCACGCCGACAGCCCGGTCGGCTACGAGCACGACTTCCGTTCCACCGAGGCCACCTCGAACCCGGAGTCCGTGCTGCACGGCCACAAGGGCGACAAGGTCGGATCCGGCGGTCTCGGAAAGAACGAACGCTTCGTCGACCTGCGGGAGATGGGAGCGGCCCACGGCGGCGACTGGCATGCCTACCTGGACGAGGTCAAACAGGACTGGGAGAAGGCCCTCGCCGAGACCGAGGACGGTTCGAAGGAACGCCGAGCCCTCTACGAACGCCTCGTCGGACCCCGCCCGAAGCCGTAGCCCCGACTCCGGCCGCGGGCCTGGCCGCACCTCGTGTATCGCCTCCCAGGTCGCACGGGGGATGACGACCCCAGGCCACGCCCGCTGCCGGGGAGCGGGCCGAGCAGGGCGGATCGGCGACGGACCTGTTCGTAGTGGCGCCGGGAACGGCGCGGTGTGCCGACATCCGTGACGGTCCGCCGAGTCCGGGCGACGCCCTGCCCTGGGATGCGGCGACGAGGCGAAACCCGCCTACCGGGCCCTGCGTGACGTCCTCAGCCGCTCCCACCGCCGGGGCGGGTGAGAGCGCGCAGGTGACGGCGGGCGCGAGCGCGGGCGCGGGACATGACCCGGCGGACGTGGGCGCCGTCCGGGGTGGGGCCCAGGTCGTCGGTGAGAGAGATCTCGACCCCGCCGTCGTACGGAGCGGTCAGGTTGTACAGGCAGCCGACCAGGGCCGCCAGGCAGGAGCCCAGGACGACTTCGAGCACGATGAGGGTCATCGAGACGGTCAGCCAGATGCCCGGCCGCGGCAGGGCGTCCGGGGCGATGAGCGTGGCCGTGCCCCAGGCGGCGGTCGAGGCGACGGCGGTGGCGGCGCCGAGGCCGCCGACGACCAGGAAGCCGATCCGCGTGACGGAGCCGGGTCCGACCGCGGATACGCGCATCCGCACGGTCCGCGGCCGCGGCTTCGGTGAGGAGAGCCGTCCGGGGTGTCGTGGGACCGTACCGGATGCCGCCGACTGGGCGTGACTGCCCGCCGGCGCTGTCTGCGCCCTCGTGACGAGGCCGCCGTCGGCGACGGGAGAGGACTCGGTACGGACCGGGCCGGCCGGTGCCGCCTCGGTCGACGCGGGCGTGGTCCGCGTCGATGCGGGGCGCGCAGCGGGCGGCCCGGGGGTGGTGCGTGCCGGGGCGGGTTCGCCGGGACCGGCGGTACCGACCGGTGCAGTCGGCGACGCTGTCTCGTGGCTGTCGGGGGAGGACCCGGTCGCGGGGCCCGGCCGGGCATCGGTGGCCTGGAGAGTGCCGTCGCGCGTGGCGGTGACCCGTCCGCGGACGGTGTGACGAGTTCTGCGTCTGGCGCGACTCATGCGCGTCTCCCTGAGTGGCCCGGCGCTCTGGTGAGCCTCTTCCGCGCCGGACAGCCCGCGTCGATCAGCCCGCGTCGACCGCCCGGCGGCCTGGGGGGCCTGCTGGTCGTTGCTTTCGACGGTAGGCGCTCCTGCCCGATCGTGCATCACCGGTGACACACGGTCACCGCGCGCAGTGCGCGTCGGGACGCCGGTCAGGGTCCGGAGAGGGGTGCCCGGGGGCCTCGGTCCGGCCGTGGCCCCGCGTCGTTCGGCCCGAACAGCAGCCGTACGAAATCGGTGACCGGCCCGACGATGTCGAGGTCCTGGTCGAGGAGCCACTGCAACTGGAGCCCGTTGAGCACCGCTTGGAAAAGGAGTGCGGCGCTCTCGGGGGAGACGCCCTCGCGCAGTCCGCTGCGGGCCGCCTCGTCGGGGAACCCGTCGGCGAACTGGGCGCGGCTGCGTGTGTAGCGGTCGGCGAAGTACGCGTGCGCCGGATGATCCGGCCGTGAGGCCGCCGCCGCGAGCTCGATCCACAGCCGCATCAGCTCGGGAGCCCGCTGGTGGTGGCGCATCAGCTCGGCGAGATAGGGCCCGAGCCGGTCGGGGCCGTCGACCGTGTCCAAGCCCTGCTGCCACTCCTTGCGGTCGCGGTCGGCACGGGCGCGGGCGGCGCGTTCGTCGACGCCCAGCAGTTCGGCCGCCTCGTCGAGGAGGGGAACGTCCGAGACGGTCCAGGCCCGGGTGAC
>NZ_JBEYFC010000567.1:0-5302 GCF_040634175.1 Streptomyces sp. NPDC007162 | reverse complement strand
GTCCGGTGAGGACCTTGACCCGGTTGGTCATGCTGGCTTCCTTGAAGCCGTACCGGGCCACGGCGATGGCGAGGTGGCGTCGAGGAAGCGGGCGACCATGCGCGCCTGCGCGTCCCGGTCCTCGGGAACGATCGTGTCGTTGATGCAGAAGGTGTCGAAGTCGCGCCGGGCGACCAGCCGGTTCAGCCGCTGCTGGGCGCGCTGCTCACCGATGTCGATGTAGACGTAGCGCAGGTCGCCGACCGTGGCCCTGGCCGAGTGGTAGGCGTAGTAGTGGTGCAGCGACGAGGCGACGGGCGTGTCGTGCGGGGAGCGGAACCGCGAGTGCTGCGTGACCCAGTGCGCACGCGCGTAGACCTGCTCGATCTCGGCGAGGACGGAGCGTCTGAGGGCGTGCGGGGTGTGCTTCATCTTCTGCGAGATGAACGTGCCGAACTGCTGGGCGATCAGACCCCGGCTGTTCTTGCCGGCGGCGTTCACGGGAAGGTCGTCGGGGGAGATCTGGCCGGACGGGATCAGCGCCTTGGACATGAAGAATTTGGTCAGGCCATTGGGATGGAAGAACTGCTCGGGGCGGACCGGCCGGCCGAAGAACACGTCGTCGTTCAGGTAGAGGAAGTGTTCCGCGAGGTCCGGGATGTGGTGCAGCTGGCTCTCGATGGCGTGGGAGTTGAAGGTCGGCAGCGCACGGGAGTCGGAGAAGATCTCCCGGTGGTCCACCACCCGCAGGCCCGGGTACTCGGTGTCGAGCCAGCCGGGCACCTGCCCCGCGGTCACCAGGAAGATGTTGCGGACCCAGGGCACGAACTGGTGGATCGAGCGCAGGGAGTACCGCAGCTCGTCGCGGCTGGTGTACCGGGCGTCGTTGTCGGCCTGCTCGTGCAGCGACGTGGAGCCCTCGATGAACTGCCGGCGTACGGCGTCCTTGCTCGCTCTCCAGGCCGGGTCGGAGTCGTCGACCCAGGTGTAGACGATGTCGATCGGGTAGCGGTGGTCGCCGATCAGGGCGGCTGTGAACTCGGGCAGCGTACGGGTCTGTCCGGTGCCGTAGAGGAACGGTACGGGGCTGAACAGGCGCTGTTCGGCGAGTCGCCGTTCACCGCCCAACGGAGTGCTGGTGATCACGGAGTTGGGACGGGGTGCGACGAGTTCGCCGTCCTCCTCCGCCCAGAACTCCAGCTCGCAGCCGGACTCATGGCCGAAGGCGAGGTTCTCCGTGGGGTCGCACACGACCCAGGCCACGTTCAGCACCTTCTGCGAGCGGAGTTTCCGCCAGGCCTGTGCGGACGACCCGGCACGGGACTGGCCCCCCGAAGCGGCGCGGACATATCCGGGGTCGCGGCTGCAGACCAGTTGGAGGACGTCCTCGACGTCCTCGCGCAGCGCTGCCGGCACCGCCACTGCAGGAACGGTTCCTCCCGTGCCGCGCACGGCGAAGTACTCGATCTCCGCCTCTTCGAGGACGGCCACCAGCAGATGGAGGTTGCGTGCCCTGGCGGCCCATTCGGTGGCGCCGGGCACGACCATGGCCCGCACGTGCTGTCCGTCGAGACGGATCACCCGGAGGACCACCTCGGCGCCGTGCCGGGCGGGGCCGCGGGCCGCCCCGAGGACGACTCCGGCCAGGGCGGTGCGCATGGCGTCCGCCGCCGTCAGGATCCGCATGACCCCCTGGCGCAGCGGACGGGGAATGCGGCGGACGATGCGCCGCCGGGCCCGCACCGGCACCAGTGATCGGTAGGTCGAAACGAGCGCGCTCGCCTCAGGATTACCCGGGCTCACTCCAACTCCTCAGCACCTTGGCAAGGGCTGAGACCCCCCTCATGCCCCGTACAAACGATTCAGCTCGCCTGCCGCTCACTTCCGGACGAACGGATCAGGCCACCGGATCTTCACATCTTTGCCAACACATTGTCTAGTTGTTTTCTTACCCGTGAGATACGTGTCACTTACATTTCTCTCGCCTGTGCGTCGCCCCGGCCGGTCACACCCGGACCGAGCGGTCCAGCACCAGTCCCGCCTCGGCCGACTGGCGCGCCACGCACAGCGCGCCCGCCTCGTCCAGGAAGGCCAGGACCACCCGCCCGTGCGCGTCCCGGGCCAGCGCGGGACCGTGCGCACAGCGCTCCCCGGTGGGCGACCACCACACGCCGGCGCCCTCGTTCTCGGTGCCGAAGGCCGCGAGCGCGATCTCCCCCGTCTGGTCGCGGGTGGCGAGGACCGTGCAGTCGTACCCGTCGAGAGCGGTGCGCAGGGCCGCGATCCGGCCGACGGCCGGTGCCCCGCCCAGCGGGACGACCCAACTGCCGGGACGATGCCCGACGATCCCGCCGGTCGCCGCGTCCGTCCAGTAGAAGGTCACCCGCTCCCGGGCGGTCTCCAGCACGGCGGGACTGCCCTCGGCCACGGAGACGGCCAGGTTGGGGCAGCGCTCCGGCTCACCGTCCGGCTCGGACTGGGACCAGCGCATCGCAGGACCCTCCCCCGGCACGAACAGCTCGATCCGGCCGGTGCCGGTGGCGGTGGCCGTCATGCCCGGCCGCACGCCACCGCCGCGCAGGTCCCGCCAGGGTTCCCAGCGCCCGTCCGGCGCCTCCCGGCGCAGGCAGACCCCGCCACCCGCGTTGCGGACGAACACATGCACCCGCCCCGACGCACTCACGGCAGCGGCCGGTGCCGCCACCAGCGCCGCGCGCTCCGGGGTCCGGCCGGGATTTCCCATCGAGCGCCACTCGGTGACCGGCCTGCCGGTCTGGTACTGCACCGCGTGCACGATGTCGACGGGGGCGGAGCCGCCCGGCTCCCGCCGGGCGACCAGGTGCACATAACCGTCGGCGCCCTGGGCGGCCGACACGTCCGTGACGCCGGGGGCGGCGAAGAAGTCCGGCCCGGTCCACTCCGGACCGCCGGGGCGCGCCTCGGTCCAGCGCAACAGCCCTGCGCCGGTGCGCGCGTAGGCGGTGAGCCGCCCGTCGCGACCGCGCACGAGCCAGCGGCCGTCCACGACACCGACGGCCCGTGGACCTTCGTACGGCGCCCGGCCCACGGCTCCGCGCGGTGTGCCGGCTCCTCTCGGTGTGCCCGCGCGTCCGCGCCCGGCACGCCCGGTCCTGGCCCCCATCCGGTGCCCCCTCTTCCTCTTCCTCCGGCAGCCCCCCGCCGGCGCCGACCGCCTCCCCGGCCTCCCAGAAAGCCGCTCGTCCGAGGGTCTGCGTTCATGTTTTCGTCACTCCGACCGCACAACTGTCCGGACGGGGTGTCTATAGTGCAACGTCATCCGGCAGATCAAGGACCGGCCCTCCCCCACCCGAGTCCCGAGCCACCGCATTCGCCCTCCAGGGCACGACACATGAGGACTCGAACCAGGATGAGCCACGTATCGACGCCGTCCTCCAACGACAGCGACGGCACCTCCGGGCCCGGCGGCGGGCGAGGGCGCAGGCGTGGGCGTACCGGCAAGCGCCGGACCGGCCGCTGGATCCTGCTCTCCCTGGCCGTGCTGGTCCTCGCCGGGGCCGGCACCGCCTACTGGCTCTACAGCGGGATCGACGGCAACATCAAGGGCGTCGACATCAACAGGTCGATCGGCGACGACCGTCCGGAGAAGCTGCCCACCTCGGGCCAGAACGTCCTGATCCTGGGCTCCGACTCACGGGCCGGGGCCAACGCGAAGCTGGACGACGCCAAGGTGTCCGGCGCCCGTTCGGACACCGCGCTGGTGATACACATACCCGAGGGCCGCAAGCAGGCCGTCGCCGTCAGCATCCCGCGCGACACCCTGGTGACCCGTCCCGAGTGCACCAAGGCGGACGGCACCCCGGTGGCCTCCGCAAAGCGCGTGATGTTCAACTCCATCTACTCCCAGGTCGGTCCGGCCTGTGTGGTCAAGACCGTGGAGCAGATGTCCGGTGTCCGCATGGACCACTACGTCGAGGTCGACTTCGCCGGCTTCAAGGGCCTGGTGGACGCGATAGGCGGGGTGACCGTCACCGTCGACCAGGACATCCACGACTCCTCCAGCGGCCTGAACATCACCAAGGGCACCCACAGGCTGAACGGCACCCAGGCCCTCCAGTTCGTCCGCACCCGGCACGGGATCGGTGACGGCAGCGACCTCGGCCGCATAGGCCTCCAGCAGCAGTTCATGATCGCGCTGCTTTCGGAGATCCAGAAGCAGGACCTGCTGGGCAGTCCGGTGAAGGCATACAAGATCGCCGACAAGCTGACCGCCGCGCTCACCACCGACTCCGAACTCGCCTCCCTCACCAAGCTCGCCGAGTTCGGCCGCAGCCTGAACGGCGTCAGCCCGTCGACCATGGAGACGATCATGCTGCCGGTGGCGTACGACAAGGTCGACCCGAACCGTGTGGTGGCCGCCGAACCGCAGGCGGCTACGCTCTGGAAGGCGATCCGCACCGACTCCACCATCCCGGAATCGGCGAAGAAGTCCCCTGCCACCGGCGGGAACTGACATCTGGTCAGGTCGTCAGACCTCGCGCCAGGCGTGCAGCGCCAGCCCCGGTTCGTCCTTGCGGTGGGTGAGGAGGAGCTGGCCGGTGGCCGGGGACAGGGTCGCCGCGGTGACGCGGCCGGACTCGTCCGTGGTGAGGGCGACCGTCGCGTCCGCGGGGAGCTGCGGGCCGGACTCGGCCCACCAGGCACCGGCCCGCTCGTCCTCGGTGGGGTAGGCGGCGAAGGCGACCCGGCCGCTCGCCGAACGCTGCGCGAGCAGGGTGCAGTCGTGGCCGTCCAGTTCGCAGCGGATCGCCGCGACCGGGCCGGGGCCGGCCGACGGCAGCAGAGTGGCGGGCTTGCCACCGGGGCGCCAGGCGCAGAGGTCGCCGGCGGTGTCCGTGTAGTAGAGGGTCGTGCGCCCGGCCGAGGTCGCGAGGGCGGCGAGGGTGCCCGGCCGGACCGGTGCCTCCAAGGCCTCCTGGAGCACGGGCGGCCTGCCCGCCTCCTCCTGACGCCAGTACAGGATCCCGTCGGGTACGGCCGCGTAGACCTCGACCCGCCCCGACTCACCGGTCACCGCCGCGAGTCCGTCCTCGACCAGCCGCCCCTTCAGATCGCGCCAGGGGTCCCAGCCGCCCTTCTCCTTCTGGGCGACCATGCTGACTCCGCGCCCCCCGTTGCGGACGAACACATGGGCGCGGCCCTCCGCGTCCACCGCGACCGCCGGGACGCCCGTGACCTCGCCCTTCTTTCCCGGGTGGCCTTACTCCTTCATTGCCGCTCTGGAGCCGGGGCGGACGTCGTGGACTGCTGTGCTGGACGTGGTCCGGCTGCGTCCGTGGGACGA
>NZ_JBEYFC010000566.1:0-5307 GCF_040634175.1 Streptomyces sp. NPDC007162 | reverse complement strand
ACTTCCCGGCCCCGTTCGGCCCGAGCAGTCCGAAGATCTCCGCCCGCCGGACCTCCTGGAGCTCTACGGCGACCTGGAGATCCCGTACGTGGTCACGAGCCGCGGGGAGCTGGAGACGGGGGACGCGGCGCAGCGCGTCCAGGAACACCTCGGCGGCAAGATCACGGCGTTCGTCGGTCATTCGGGCGTCGGCAAGACGACCCTGGTCAACGCGCTGGTTCCGGTGGACCGCCGGCGTACGACGGGACATGTGAACGCGGTGACGGGCCGCGGACGTCACACCACGACGTCCGCGCTGGCGCTGCCCCTGGCCGACGACGGGGGCTGGGTCATCGACACCCCCGGCGTCCGGTCCTTCGGGCTGGCGCACGTCGACCCGTCCCGGGTGATCCACGCGTTCCCCGATCTGGAGCCCGGCACGGTGAACTGCCCGCGCGCGTGCAGTCACGACGAGCCGGACTGCGCGCTGGACGAGTGGGTGACCGAGGGCCACGCGGACCCCGCCCGCCTCTACTCGCTGCGCCGGCTGCTGGCCGCGCGGGAGCGCACGGAGGGCGACTGACCACCGGGGTGTTTGTCCTGACCCGAGTTCGGTAAGTGCATAATCGCACCGAGCCGGACGTACGGGAGGACAGCACATGGCGTGGCTGCTGGTGATCGTCGCCGGAATCCTGGAGACCGGCTTCGCCGTGTGCCTCAAGCTCTCCCACGGTTTCACCCGGCTGTGGCCGACGATCGCCTTCGCGTCCTTCGCCCTCGGCAGCTTCGGCCTGCTGACCCTCTCGCTGAAGAAGCTGGACGTGGGCCCGGCGTACGCGGTCTGGACGGGCATCGGCGCGGCGGGCACGGCCATCTACGGCATGGTCTTCCTGGGCGACCTGGTCTCGGTCCTGAAGATCGTCTCGATCAGCCTGGTGATCACGGGAGTGATCGGCCTCCAACTCTCCGGCTCGGCCCACTGAAGCGCCCCGTCAGGGGCGCGAGGAACTGCGCGACCAGCCCCCACACACCCGCACATCCCCACGACCCCTTTTCACACCGGCTGCCGATGAAGCACCCCCCGCACCAGCTCGGCGACGCCCCCCTCCCCCGGCGGCGCGGCCACACACGACAACGCGAGCCGGACGACCAGCTCGCACGACCGCGCGAGCTCACCCCCGTCCCGTCCGGATGCGGCGAGCACGGCCACCGCCCGGTCCCGCACGATCTGCACGAAGTCCCCGGGTGACGGGAGCGGCCCGTCCGCCCGCCGCTGCGCCGGAACCGCGGACGACGACGGCACGGCGGAGAGCGTCGGCACCGGCAACCGCTCGCTCCAGGACCCCGTGAGCATCGCCCGTACCAGCACGCTCTCCCGGGCCGCCACCGCCATCCACTCGGCGGTCGCCGTCAGGCGCTCCGGCATCCCGGTGTGGCTGCCCAGCGCCCGCTCGACCCCCGCGAGATACCCGTCGGCCTCCCTGCGCACGAGCGCTCTGGCCAGGCCTTCCTTGCTGCCGAACTCGTTGTACAGCGTCTGCCGGGACACCCCGGCCGCCGCGGCCACGTCGACCATCCGAACGGCGGCCCACGGCCGGCGCGTCAGCGCGGCGTACGCGGCGTCCAGTAGGGATTCCCGGGCTGCAGGCATCATCGCCTCCGTGGGGCGAGCGACTCTGCGCCCAGGTTTGACGCGGACGAATCCACTGTCAAGGGTTCGCGAAGGCCCCAGGGGGCGCCCTTCGGCCAACACGCGCGGGCGTCCCGGGGTCCCCCGTCCGATCACCGCGCGCTGCTCAGCCGACCGTTCTGCGGCGTCCCACGGCAGCCCCCGAGATCCTCGGGCATCCCCTGGTAGCCCCGTGCGCGTCCCGGCAGATAGCGTTCGTCACATGCCGGACTACCTCGATGACCTGCGCCTCGCCCACGTACTCGCGGACGCGGCCGACGCCGCCACCATGGAACGCTTCAAGGCCCTCGACCTCAAGGTCGAGACCAAGCCGGACATGACCCCGGTGAGCGAGGCCGACAAGGCCGCCGAGGAGCTGATCCGCGGCCAGTTGCAGCGCGCCCGCCCACGCGACGCGATCCTCGGCGAGGAGTACGGCGTCGAGGGCACCGGCCCCCGCCGCTGGGTCGTCGACCCGATCGACGGCACCAAGAACTACGTCCGCGGGGTGCCCGTCTGGGCGACCCTGATCTCCCTGACGGAGGCGGCCGAGGGCGGTTACCAGCCGGTCGTCGGCATGGTCTCCGCGCCCGCGCTCGGCCGCCGCTGGTGGGCCGCGAAGGGCCACGGCGCCTTCACCGGACGGAGCCTGTCCTCGGCGTCCCGGCTGCACGTCTCCCGGGTCTCGAAACTGTCCGACGCCTCCTTCGCGTACTCCTCGCTGAGCGGCTGGGAGGAGCGGGGCCGGCTGAACGGCTTCCTGGACCTGACCCACGAGGTGTGGCGCACGCGCGCGTACGGCGACTTCTGGCCGTACATGATGGTCGCCGAGGGGTCCGTGGACATCTGTGCGGAGCCGGAGCTGTCCCTGTGGGACATGGCCGCCAACGCGATCGTCGTGACGGAGGCCGGCGGCACCTTCACCGGCCTGGACGGCCGCCCCGGCCCGCACAGCGGCAACGCCGCGGCCTCCAACGGACTGCTCCACGACGAGCTGCTGTCGTACCTCTCCGAGCGGTACTGAAACGGTCCTGTGGGGCGTGACGGAAGAACCTGAGGCAGAAGGGAGCAACCCCCTCCCTCACATATGAGCGCATGCGCCCTCACTTGACTGCGCGCACCCCCTTGTTGACTCCGGCTTTACCTGCCACCCTGAGAGGACCCCCACTTGTGAACTTGTGAATCGCTGAACTGTCGGCGGTTCCCTAGGAGGTGGCACCCTTCATGCTCGTCCGTGACGCCATGAGCACGGTGGTCCTCACCGTCGGCCCGGCCCACACCCTCCGCCAGGCGGCCGCCCTGATGTCCGCGCGCCGCGTGGGCGCGGCGATCGTCCACGACCCGGACGCCGGCGGGATCGGGATCCTCACCGAGCGCGACATCCTCAACTCCGTCGGCCTGGGCCAGGACCCGGACCGGGAGCACATCCACGCCCACACCACCAACGACGTCGTGTTCGCCACCCCCACCTGGACCCTGGAGGAGGCGGCCCGGGCGATGGCCGACGGCGGCTTCCGCCACCTGATCGTCCTCGACGGCGCCGAGCCGGCCGGGATCGTCTCGGTCCGCGACATCATCCGCTGCTGGGCCGGCACCCGCGCGCCGCAGCCCGTCTAGGCCGGTCGGCCGTCGCCCGGAACGAGCAAATTGGACTCGATCCAATTCTATTCCTGATCCAAAGTCACACCTATTCGGAAAGTGGTCGGCCTGCTGTTAGGCTGGTTTCCATGAGTGACCTTCTGGAACGGCTGCGTGGACGCGGATGGCGGATGACCGCGCAGCGACGCGTCGTGGCCGAGGTTCTCGACGGCGACCACGTACATCTGACGGCTGACGAGGTCCATTCCAGGGCCGTCGCCAAGCTGCCCGAGATCTCCCGTGCGACCGTCTACAACACGCTGGGTGAGCTGGTCTCGCTCGGCGAGGTCATCGAGGTCTCGACGGACAAGCGCGCCAAGCGGTACGACCCGAACGCGCACCGGCCGCACCACCACCTGGTCTGCTCCCGGTGCGGCTCGATCCGCGACGTCCACCCGACCGGCAACCCGATGGC
Organism: Streptomyces sp. NPDC007162; assembly: GCF_040634175.1. Taxonomy (NCBI): domain Bacteria; kingdom Bacillati; phylum Actinomycetota; class Actinomycetes; order Kitasatosporales; family Streptomycetaceae; genus Streptomyces; species Streptomyces sp. NPDC007162. The sequence goes on along the minus strand of NZ_JBEYFC010000566.1, from coordinate 1,606 downwards.
CGACCTCCCGAGCTCGGAGCGGTTCGGTTTCACGGTCTCCGACGTCGAGGTGACCTACCGCGGACTCTGCCCGGACTGCGCGGCGGCCGTCTGACCGACGTTCCCCGAAGGCCCCGGCGCTCACCACGAGCGCCGGGGCCTTCGCGTCGAACCGGCAATGAACATCCGGATCCGGAGAAAAACCGAGGGCCGGAATCCGTTTCTGGATTCCGGCCCTCGGCCTTCAGTAGCGGGGACAGGATTTGAACCTGCGACCTCTGGGTTATGAGCCCAGCGAGCTACCGAGCTGCTCCACCCCGCGTCGATGAATGGAACACTACGTGAGGGAGACGGGAAGAAGCAAATCCATTCCCGCAAGCCCGGCTGACCTGCGAAAAGGGCAAGCTCACGCGGACAGCTCCTCCCGCAGGGCGTCCCGCAGCCGCCCCGCCCGCTCGCTCACTTCGGCCGGACCCAGCGCCACCGCGCGGTCGGCCCAGCGCTGCCCTTCCGCCAGCTCGCCCCGACGCGCGTAGACCAGGGCCAGCCGCAGCGCCGCCCGTCCGTGACCGGCGTCCGCGGCCCGCTCCCACCACACCGCGGCCTCCGGCTCGCTGCCCTCGCGGGCCAGCAGCAGGCCCAGGTTGAACGCCCCGTTCCGCGAACCGGCCTCGGCCGCCGTCCGGTACCAGCGCGCCGCCTCCACCACGTCCCCGCGCGCCGCGGCCAGCATCCCGACCCGCACCTGGGCCCGCCGGTGCCCCTGCGAGGCGGCCCGCTCGTACCACTCCTCGCACTCCGTCTTCACGTTCAGCGACGACTCCCCGAGCTCGTGCTCGGACACCGCCGGCCGGCGGGCGTCGAGCACCGCGGCCAGCCGGTAGGCGGCCTCGGCGCTGCCGCCGCCCGCCGCACACCGCAGGTGCCGTTCGGCGGCGGCCTCGTCGCCCTCACGGAGCCGGGCGATGCCCACCTGAAGGGCGGCCTCGGTGTGCCCGGCGGCGGCGGCCTGCTCGTAGCAGCGCAGCGCGATCCGGTCCTCGCCCCGCCCGGCGTACAGGATGCCGAGGTTGAAGGCGGCGTCCACGCTGCCCGCCTCCGCGGCCTTGGAGAACCACGGCTCGGCGCCGGACGTGTCGCCGCCCTGGAGCAGCAGGATGGCGAGCGCGTTCGCGGCCTCGCGGTGCCCGGCGTACGCAGCCCGCCGGTACCACTGCTCGGCCTGCGCGGTCCGCCCCTGCTCGGCGCAGAGCAGCCCGAGGTTGTACGCCCCGTTGTCGTCACCGGCGTCCAGCGCCGCCCGGTACCAGCGCTCGGCGGTCTGGGTCTCGCCGCGCTCGGCGTGCAGGGCGCCGAGGGCGTTCGCCGCGTTGCCGTCGCCGTCCTGGGCGGCCCGCAGCCACCAGATGGCCGCGTTCTCGGTGTCCCCCGCGTCGCGCAGCAGGAAGCCGAGCGCACAGGCGGCCCGGGCCTCGCCGTCCTTGGCGGAGGTCAGGTACCAGCGTCCGGCCTCCTTGAGCTCGCCGCGCTTCTCCAGGATCGCGCCGAGGTGCAGGGCGGCCCGCCGGTGGCCGCGCGCGGCGGCCTGGCGGTACCACTGCTCGGCCTGCTCGGCCTCCGCGGTGCC
>NZ_JBEYFC010000565.1:0-5309 GCF_040634175.1 Streptomyces sp. NPDC007162 | reverse complement strand
CAGCCCGAACGCGAGGGTGGCGGGGACCAGGGCGGACGCCGCACCCCGCAGCGCCTCGGCCGGCGAGTCCCCACCGTGCACACCGGTGACTCGATCACGGTGGCCCCGGCGATGACGCTGACCGACCGGGAGTACCAGATCCTGCGGGACATCGGTATCGCGGTGATCCGTGAGGTCGGTGTGGACACCGGTGGCTGCAACATCCAGTTCGCGGTGAACCCGGAGGACGGCCGGGTCATCGTCATCGAGATGAACCCGCGTGTGTCGCGGTCCTCGGCGCTGGCCTCCAAGGCGACCGGCTTCCCGATCGCCAAGATCGCCGCGAAGCTGGCCGTCGGCTACACCCTGGACGAGATCCCGAACGACATCACGCAGGAGACCCCGGCCTCCTTCGAGCCCACGCTCGACTACGTGGTCGTGAAGGCCCCCCGGTTCGCGTTCGAGAAGTTCCCGCAGGCGGACTCCACGCTGACCACCACCATGAAGTCGGTCGGCGAGGCCATGGCCATCGGCCGGAACTTCCCCGAGGCCTTCCAGAAGGCGCTGCGCTCGCTGGAGAAGAAGGGCAGCCAGTTCACCTTCGTCGGCGACCCGGGCGACAAGCAGGCGCTGCTGGTCGAGGCGGTGCGGCCCACCGACGGCCGGATCAACACCGTCATGCAGGCCATCCGCGCGGGCGCCACCCCCGAGGAGGTCTTCGAGTACACGAAGATCGACCCGTGGTTCGTGGACCAGCTGTTCCTGATCAAGGAGATCGCCGACGAGCTGGCCCAGGCGCCGGAGCTGAGCGCCGACCTGCTGGCCGAGGCCAAGCGGCACGGTTTCTCCGACCAGCAGATCGCCGAGATCCGCGGGCTGCGCGAGGACGTGGTGCGCGAGGTGCGGCACGCGCTGGGGGTGCGCCCGGTCTACAAGACGGTCGACACCTGCGCCGCCGAGTTCGCCGCGAAGACGCCGTACTTCTACTCCTCCTACGACGAGGAGACCGAGGTCGCGCCGCGCGAGAAGCCGGCCGTGATCATCCTGGGCTCCGGCCCCAACCGCATCGGCCAGGGCATCGAGTTCGACTACTCCTGCGTGCACGCCTCCTTCGCCCTGTCGGACGCGGGCTACGAGACGGTCATGGTCAACTGCAACCCGGAGACCGTCTCCACCGACTACGACACCTCCGACCGGCTGTACTTCGAGCCGCTCACCCTGGAGGACGTCCTGGAGATCGTGCACGCCGAGCAGCAGGCCGGTCCGGTCGCGGGCGTGGTCGTGCAGCTGGGCGGGCAGACCCCGCTGGGCCTGTCGCAGGCGCTGAAGGATAACGGCGTGCCGATCGTGGGCACGTCCCCGGAGGCGATCCACGCGGCCGAGGACCGGGGCGCCTTCGGGCGGGTGCTGGCCGAGGCGGGCCTGCCGGCCCCCAAGCACGGCACGGCCACCACCTTCGCCGGGGCCAAGGCCATCGCCGACGAGATCGGCTACCCGGTGCTGGTGCGGCCCTCCTACGTACTCGGCGGGCGCGGCATGGAGATCGTCTACGACGAGATGCGGCTGGAGGCGTACATCGCCGAATCCACCGAGATCAGCCCCACCCGGCCGGTCCTGGTCGACCGGTTCCTCGACGACGCCATCGAGATCGACGTCGACGCCCTCTACGACGGCCAGGAGCTCTACCTCGGCGGCGTCATGGAGCACATCGAGGAAGCCGGCATCCACTCCGGCGACTCGGCCTGCGCGCTGCCCCCGATCACGCTGGGCGGGTTCGACATCAAGCGGCTGCGGGCCTCCACCGAGGCCATCGCCCGCGGGGTCGGCGTGCGCGGCCTGATCAACATCCAGTTCGCGATGGCCGGGGACATCCTCTACGTCCTGGAGGCCAACCCGCGCGCCTCGCGCACGGTCCCCTTCACCTCGAAGGCGACCGCGGTGCCGCTGGCGAAGGCCGCCGCCCGGATCTCGCTGGGCGCGACCGTCGCCGAACTGCGCGCCGAAGGCCTGCTGCCCGCCCGCGGCGACGGCGGCGAGCTGCCCTTCGACGCGCCGATCTCCGTCAAGGAGGCGGTCATGCCCTGGTCGCGGTTCCGCGACATCCAGGGCCGCGGTGTGGACACCGTGCTCGGCCCGGAGATGCGCTCCACCGGCGAGGTCATGGGCATCGACTCCGTCTTCGGCACCGCCTACGCCAAGTCCCAGGCCGCGGCGTACGGGCCGCTGCCGACCAAGGGCCGCGCGTTCATCTCGGTCGCCAACCGCGACAAGCGGTCGATGATCTTCCCGGCACGGGAGCTGGTCGCCCACGGCTTCGAACTCCTCGCCACCTCCGGGACCGCCGAGGTCCTCAAGCGCAACGGCATCAACGCCACCGTCGTGCGCAAGCAGTCGGAGGGGATCGGGCCGAACGGCGAGAAGACCATCGTCCAGCTGATCCACGACGGCGACGTCGACCTCATCGTCAACACCCCCTACGGCACCGGGGGCCGCCTGGACGGGTACGAGATCCGGACCGCCGCGGTGGCCCGGTCGGTGCCGTGTCTGACGACCGTGCAGGCGCTGGCGGCGGCCGTGCAGGGGATCGACGCGCTGAACCACGGGGACGTGGGGGTGCGGTCGCTCCAGGAGCACGCGGAGAGGTTGACGGCCGCGCGGGACTGAGGCCGTAGTGAGTCCGCGCCCCCTTACCGGGGCGCGTTGCCCAGCTGTCCGTGAGGGGGGCACCGGTGTCGGTGTCCCCCTTGGCATGAGGACGTCATGTACAAGATCTTCTTCAACCTCGTTTTCAAGCGGATGGACCCGGAGCAGGCCCATCACCTCGCCTTCCGGTGGATCCGGCTCGCCGCCCGCATCCCCGTGCTGCGGACCTTCGTCGCCGCCGCGCTCGCCCCCCGCTACAAGGAACTGCGCACCGAGGCCTTCGGGCTGCGGATGCACGGGCCGTTCGGGCTCGCGGCCGGGTTCGACAAGAACGCCGTGGCGATCGACGGGATGTCGATGCTCGGGTTCGACCATGTCGAGATCGGCACGGTGACCGGGGAGGCACAGCCCGGTAATCCCAGGAAGCGGATGTTCCGGCTGGTCGCCGACCGGGCGCTGATCAACCGCATGGGCTTCAACAACGACGGCTCGCTGACCGTGGCCGCCCGGCTCGCGACCCGGGAGCCCGTCTTCCGTACCGTCGTGGGCGTCAACATCGGCAAGACCAAGGCCGTGCCCGAGGCCGAGGCCGTCGGCGACTACGTGAAGTCCGCCGAGCGGCTCGCGCCGTACGCCGACTACCTGGTCGTGAACGTCTCGTCCCCGAACACGCCGGGGCTGCGCAACCTGCAGGCCACCGAGGCGCTCAGGCCGCTGCTGAGCGCCGTCCGCGAGGCCGCCGACCGGGTGGTGGCCCACCGCAGGGTCCCGCTGCTGGTGAAGATCGCGCCGGATCTCGCCGACGAGGACGTGGACGCCGTCGCCGACCTGGCCGTGGAGCTGGGACTGGACGGGATCATCGCGACCAACACCACCATCGCGCGCGACGGCCTGGGGCTGCGGTCCGACCCCGCCCTGGTGAAGGAGGCCGGCGGGCTCTCCGGGGCGCCGCTGAAGGCGCGTTCCCTGGAGGTGCTGCGGCGCCTCTACGTGCGCGTGGGCGACCGGATCACCCTGGTCGGCGTCGGCGGCGTGGAGAACGCCGAGGACGCCTGGCAGCGCATCCTGGCCGGCGCCACGCTGGTCCAGGGCTACAGCGCCTTCATCTACGAGGGGCCGTTCTACGCTCGCGCGGTTCACAAGGGCCTCGCGGCGCGCCTGCGCACCAGCCCGTACGCCAGCCTCGCCGACGCGGTCGGCGCCGACGTGAGGAAGACCGTATGAGTCCCCTGGAGCCCTTCGGCGCGCGGCTGCGCCGTGCCATGGACGAGCGGGGTCCGCTGTGCGTCGGCATCGACCCGCACGCCTCGCTGCTCTCCGAGTGGGGTCTGAACGACGACGTGGCGGGCCTGGAGCGGTTCAGCCGCACCGTCGTGGAGGCGGTGGCCGACCGGGTCGCCGTCATGAAGCCGCAGAGCGCGTTCTTCGAGAGGTTCGGCTCGCGCGGAGTGGCCGTTCTGGAGCGGGTGGTGCAGGAGGCGCGGGCGGCCGGGACGCTGGTCGTCATGGACGCCAAGCGCGGTGACATCGGCTCGACCATGGCCGGGTACGCGGAGGCCTTCCTCGGCAAGGACGCCCCGCTGTTCTCGGACGCCCTGACCGTCTCGCCGTACCTCGGCTACGGCTCGCTCAGCCCGGCCGTGGCCCTGGCCCGGGAGAGCGGCGCCGGCCTGTTCGTGCTGGCGCTCACCTCCAACCCGGAGGGGCCCGAGGTGCAGCACGCGGTCCGCGGCGACGGGCGTACGGTCGGCGCGACCATGCTGGCCCACCTCGCCGCCGAGAACGCGGGGGAGGAGCCGCTGGGCTCCTTCGGCGCCGTCGTGGGCGCCACGGTCGGCGACCTGTCGTCGTACGACCTCGACATCAACGGTCCGCTCCTCGCGCCCGGGGTCGGCGCGCAGGGGGCGACGGCGGCCGACCTGCCCACGGTCTTCGGGGCGGCCGTGCGCAACGTGATTCCAAACGTGAGCCGAGGTGTTTTGCGTCACGGTCCCGACGTCGGGGCGCTGCGGGCGGCCGCGGAGCGGTTCGCGAGTGAGATCCGGCACGTCGTCGCAGGTCGGTGACTCCTCCGAGAAGCGTCTCGGCGGCCGCTTCGGCGGCGGCCCGAACGTGAATACATCCTCAAATCCGGGGCAGTATGTCTGAAATGTCCGGCCTGACGGAGGCTGACCAGGACTTTTCCGCTGTTCTCGCTGACTCCGGCGGACTTGCCCGCTAGTCTCCGAGCAGAGTCAACGGGCAAGCGTGTTGCTCGTAGCTCCCCAGGTGTGGGGCGACTAGGTTCCTCACCGGTCCGTATCCGACAGTTCGACATCCGAGGTGACGTAGGCGTGGCTCTTCCGCCCCTTACCCCTGAACAGCGCGCAGCCGCGCTCGAAAAGGCCGCCGCGGCTCGCCGGGAGCGGGCCGAGGTCAAGAATCGACTCAAGCACTCCGGCGCCTCTCTTCACGAGGTCATCAAGCAGGGTCAGGAAAACGACGTCATCGGCAAGATGAAGGTCTCCGCCCTGCTCGAGTCCCTGCCGGGCGTGGGCAAGGTCCGCGCCAAGCAGATCATGGAGCGTCTCGGGATCTCCGAGAGCCGCCGCGTGCGTGGCCTCGGGTCCAACCAGATCACGGCCGCGATGACCGAGCCCACCGGGCTCCTGCCGATGCAGCGCAGGTTTCCGCACCGGGTGATCGAC
>NZ_JBEYFC010000564.1:0-5318 GCF_040634175.1 Streptomyces sp. NPDC007162 | reverse complement strand
GGTGGAGCCGTTCGCGCCGTTCGGCCTGCTGTTCGTGTCTTCCTGGTCCAGCCCCTGGTCCGGCCGGTGCAGGAGCACCTGGTGGAGCTGCTGCTGATGTGCGACGCCGCGCGGGGCGCCTCGGCCGGCCGGATCACCGTGGTCATGCCGCACTACTCCTACGCCCGCTCGGACAAGAAGGACGCCCCGCGCATCTCCCTCGGTGGCAGACTGGTCGCCGACCTGCTGGTGGCGGCCGGCGCGGGCCGGGTGCTCGCCATGACCCTGCACGCCCCGCAGGTGCACGGTTTCTTCTCGGTGCCGGTCGATCATCTGCACGCGCTGCGGGAGCTGGCCGCGCACTTCAGGCGGTACGACCTCTCCCGCACCACCGTCGTCTCGCCCGACCTCGGCAACGCCAAGGAGGCCGCCGCCTTCGCCCGGCTGATCGGCGCCCAGGTGGCGGCCGGCGCCAAGCAGCGGTACGCCGACGACCGGGTCGTCATCAGCTCGGTCATCGGCGAGGTCGCGGACCGGGACGTGATCGTGCTCGACGACGAGATCGCCAAGGGCAGCACGGTCGTCGAACTCCTGGAACGGCTGCGGGAGCTGGGGCCGCCGCGGTCGATCCGGATCGCCTGCACGCACGGGCTGTTCGCGGCGGGCGCCCTGAAGCGGCTGAGCGAGCAGCCCGACGTGCTGGAGATCGTCTGCACCAACACGGTGCCGGTGCCCGCCGAGGAGCACACCGACAAACTGCGGGTCCTGTCGATCGCCCCGGCGCTGGCCGAGGCCGTACGCCGGATCCACAACGGCGAGTCCGTGAGCGCCCTGTTCGAAGAGCCGCGCAACCTCTAGACAGGAAGCGCGGCATCACCAGTCGCGATCCGTGAGGGCGGCCGGACGGTCGGCGCCGGTCAGGTCACGAGGATCCGCAAGCAGGCGCGGACGCGGGGGCGTTCACAGGGTGCCGGACGTGGCCTCGGGCCGTCCCAGGGCCGCGTCCAGCGTCGCCAGCGGAGGAAGCAGCCGTGACAGACCCGTCACCTTGAGGACCCGCAGGGTCAGCGGGTGGGTGCACACCAGCCGGATCTGACCGCCGTGTTCGAGCACCCGGCTGCGCGCCCGGTACAGCAGCCGCAGCCCGGAGCAGTCGAAGAACTCGACGTGCCGCAGGTCGATCACCACCCGGGAGCCGTCCCGGGCGGTCACCCGGTCCAGGTGAGGGGCGATCTCCGTCGCCGCGGCGATGTCGATCTCCCCGCGTAACTCCAGCACCGTGTGGCCGTGGTCCTCGTGGACGCGCAGGTGCCGGGTGAGCGGCACGGGAGCCCCTGGGGGTTCCTGGCGCATGACGGCATCACCTCCCACCCCTGCCGGTCAATTCCGTTCCCCGCCCTGCAAGTTACCCTCGATGGAGGGAATTTCAGCATGTTCGATTGACATATGTCTGCTGCTTCGGCACGCCATTTTCTGTGGCGTGTGCGACAGTACGGGAACGGGCACGTGGGAGCGGTACCGCCCCCCGGTTCGCGGCGCTCGTGAGGCTCAGGACAGCGCGTGCCACGCCTTGCTCAGCGCCTGCCGGAACTGTTCCTCCTGATGCGCGGTGAGCTCCCGGACCATCCGCTCCTCCAGCTCCCGCACCTGCCCGGCGACCCCGGCGAGCAGCTCGCGCCCGGCGTCGGTGAGCAGGATCAGCAGCTCCCGCCGGTTGCGCGGGTTGCGCTCCCGGCGGACGAGCCCCCGGCCCTCCAATGACCGTACGAGGTCGGCCATCGACTGGGCGGTCACGAACGAGTCGCGCGCCAACTGGGCGGCCGACAGGCCGTCATGGCGCTCCAGCACGGTCAGGGCCGTGTACTGCAGTGCCGTGATCCCGGCCGGCTTCACCAGCTCGTCGAGGTGTGAGCGCACCACCAGCTCCACCTGCTTGACCATGTACAGCAGTGAGGGGCGTGTCTTTGTACCGACCATGCGTGCACCCTAGACCATTGACAGGAATCCTGTCTGTGATGAGACTGCGGACCAACAGGAATCCTGTTTGTTGAACACTAAGCGATCAACGCTGGGAGTGGGCAATGGCGACCACCTTCGAGACCGGCCCGGGGCGGCTGTTCATCGGCGGACAGTGGCGGGAGGCCGCCGACGGGGGCCGGACGGAGGTGACCGACCCGGCCACCGGCCGGGTGGTCACCACGGTCGCGGAGGCGGGCGCCGCCGACGTCGACGCCGCGGTGCGCGCCGCGCGGGAGGCCTTCGACGCGGGGGAGTGGTCGGGGCTCAGCGGCCGGGAGCGCGGCCGGGTGCTGCACCGGATCGCCGAGCTGATCCGGGAGAACGCCGCGGAGATCGCGGCCCTGGAGAGCCTGGACGTCGGCAAGCCGATCACCCTGGCCACGGCCGTCGACGTCACCAACGCGGCCAACGACTACGAGCACTTCGCCGCCCTCGCCCACACCCTGGACGGCGCCGTCCGCGACGTCCCGCTCAACGCCCTCGCCTACACCCGGCGCGAACCGATCGGCGTGGTGGCCGCCATCACCCCCTTCAACTTCCCGCTGGTCCTGGCCGGTTCGAAGATCGGCCCCGCCCTCGCCGCCGGCAACACGGTCGTCCACAAGCCCGCCGACGAGACCCCGCTCAGCGCCCTGTACATGGCCCGCCTGTTCAAGGAGGCGGGCGTCCCGGACGGGGTGGTCAACGTCGTCACCGGCGCCGGACCGGTCGCGGGCGAGGCCCTGCTGGGCCACCCGGGCGTCGACAAGGTCGCCTTCACCGGCTCCACCGCCGTCGGCCGGCACGTGGCGGGCACAGCGGGCCAGGCCCTCAAGCCGGTCACCGTGGAACTCGGCGGCAACGCCGCCCACCTGGTCTTCGAGGACGCCGACCTGGAGAAGGCCGTCGGCGCGGTGATCAAGGCCTTCGTCTTCAACACCGGCCAGTTCTGCATGGGCGGCCCCCGGCTCCTCGTCGCCCGTCCGGTCTACGCCACGCTGCTCGGCATCCTCGCCGAGGCCGTCCCCGGCGTCCCGGTCGGCGACCCGCGCGAGGCGGCCACCGTGGTCGGCCCGATGGCGGGGGAGAAGCACCTGCGCAAGGTCGAGGAGTACGTCGAGATCGCCCGCAAGGAGGGCGGCCGGATCGTCTGCGGCGGCGAACGCCTCGACCTGAACGGCGGCTTCTACTACCGGCCGACCGTCATCGCCGACCTGCCGAACGACTCCCGGGTGATCCAGGACGAGATCTTCGGCCCGGTGCTCACCGTGCAGCCCTTCGACACCGAGGACGAGGCCGTCGCCCTCGCCAACTCCACGCCGTACGGCCTGGCTTCCGGCATCCAGACCGGCAACCTCGCCCGCGCCCACCGCGTCGCGGCCCGCCTCCAGGCGGGCATCGTCTGGGTCAACGACTGGGCGCTGCTCGACCCCGCCGTCCCCTTCGGCGGCGTCAAGGCGTCCGGCTTCGGCCGCGAGTACGGCCCCGAGGCCCTCGACGCCTACACCAAGGTCAAGTCCGTCGTCGTCTCGCTCGGCTGAGCCCTCGCAGACCAGGAGATCACGCGATGTCCATCACCACCCGAGCCGCCGTGATCGAGTCCGGCGGCGCGCCCTTCACCCTCACCGACGTCGAACTGGACACGCCGGGGCCCCACGAGGCGCTGGTCCGCATGGTGGCCACCGGTCTGTGCCACACCGACCTCTCGGTGGCGAGCGGCGGGCTGCCCTTCCCGCTCCCGGGCGTCCTCGGTCACGAGGGCGCCGGGGTCGTGGAGGCCGTCGGCTCCGCCGTCACCGGGGTCGCGCCGGGCGACCACGTCGTGCTGTCCTTCACCTCCTGCGGCGACTGCCGCAACTGTCACGGCGGCCATCCCGCCTACTGCGCCACCTGGCTGCCGCTCAACCTGATCGGCGGCCGGCGCGCCGACGGCAGCCACACCGTCAGCCGGGACGGCGAGCCGCTCGGCGGCCACTTCTTCGGCCAGTCCTCCTTCGCCGAGCGGGCGCTGGTGGACGAGCGCAGCCTCGTCAGGGTGGCCGCGGACATACCGCTGGAGACGATCGCCCCGCTCGGCTGCGGGGTGCAGACCGGGGTCGGCGCCGTGTGGAACGTACTGGAACCGGCCACCGGCAGCACGGTCGTCGTACTGGGGGCCGGGGCGGTGGGCCTCTCGGCGGTCATGGCGGCCGCGCTCACCCCTGCCACCACGATCGTCGCCGTCGACCGGGTGGCCGAACGCCTCGAACGGGCCGGGGAACTGGGCGCCACGCACACCGTCGACGCGACCCGGCAGGACGTCCCGGAGGCCGTCCGGCGGATCTCTGAGGGAGCCGGCGCCGACGGCGTCGTGGAGACCACCGGCAATGCCGCGGTACTGCGCCAGGGCGTGGACGCGCTCGCCGCCCGCGGCACCCTGGTCGTCGTCGGCGCCCCGCCCTTCGGCACCGAAGTGCCCCTGGACGTCAACGGGTTGCTGGCCGGCAAGCGGATCGTGGGCCTGACCCTCGGCGACAGCGAGACACAGGCGTTCATCCCGGCCCTGGTCCGGCTGGTGCGCGAGGGGCGGCTGCCGCTGCACCAGCTGATCACCACCTATCCGTTCGCCGACATCGACCGGGCCGTAGGGGACATGAGCACGGGCAAGGCGATCAAGCCCGTGCTCACGTTCTGACGCGTCAGGTTCAGTCGGTCACGAGGACCAGCTTGCCCGTGGTCCGGCCGGTGCCGCCCAGCTCGTGCGCCTTGGCGGCATCGGCCAGCGGGAAGGTGCCGGCGACGGTGGCGCGCAGCCTGCCCGACTCCACCAGCTCCGCGACCGCCCGCATGCCGGCCCGGTCGGCGTCCACCAGCATCCGCACCGCACGCACACCCAGCCGCCCGGCCTCCTCGGACAACCGTGGTGAGCCGACCGGAATGATCGACACCAGCGTGCCGCCGCGGCGCAGGACCCGCAGCGAGGCCGTCGTGGCGTCGCCGCCGACCGTGTCCAGCACCACGTCCACGTCCCGGACCGCCTCCGTGACGTCCACGGACCGGTAGTCGACCGGCTCGTCCACCCCGATCTCCCGCAGGAAGTCGTGCTTGCCCGCGCTGGCCGTGCCGATCACGTACGCGCCGCGCGCCTTGGCGATCTGCACCGCCACGTGCCCGACGCCGCCGGCCGCCGCGTGGATCAGCACCCGCTGTCCGGGCCGCACGTCGGCGTACTCCACCAGCGCCTGCCAGGCCGTCAGCGACACCAGGGGCAGGGCGCCCGCCTGTACGTGGTCGATCGCCTCCGGCTTCGGCACCAGGGCCCGGGCGGGCACGATCACGTACTCGGCGTGCGTGCCGTGGCC
>NZ_JBEYFC010000563.1:0-5319 GCF_040634175.1 Streptomyces sp. NPDC007162 | reverse complement strand
CGATCTACGACAACGTGGTGGCGGGCCTGAAGCTGACCGGCACGAAGGCGAACCGCCGGGAGAAGGACGAACTCGTCGAGGAGCCGGTGTTGGTGTGGAACATGCCGTTCTCGAGGTCGGCCTCGACCCAGGGACCGGTGCCCGTGCAGCCGTTGAACCAGCAGGCGTTGCCCCAGTAGATGGCGTTCATGGTGGCGTTGCCGGTGTCGGTGTGGGAGTTCTCGCCGCTGCCGTAGTCGAAGCAGCACCACTGGTTGGTGTAGTTCGACGACGTCACCATGTAGATGCCTTCGGGCTGGGAGCCGGTGGCGACGCCGCTCGCGTGGTCGATGCGGTAGCCGACTCCGGGTGTGACCTTGACGCCGAAGACCTGGTGGCCGGCCGCGGTCACCGGCAGGGCCATGGCGTCGGCTCCCACGTCGGATCCGTTGGGACCGGGGCCCTTCCAGTAGCCGCCCCAGGAGATCGGCAGGTCGTTGTGGCGGGTGGTCTGGTCGTAGATCTTCGTGATCGTGCACGAGGTGCCGGCGCAGAACGAGACCTGGGACGCGCCGTCGGCGTATCCGCCGGCGGCGAGCAGCCCGATGTCGCGGTAGGCGTGGTCGGAGGACCTCTGGATCTGGTACAGCGGCCCGTTGTACGCCGCGAAGAGCGCCCTGGTCGTGGAGTGAGCGGTCACACACGGTGTGCCGCCCGCGGCATAGAGGTCGCACGGAAGCTCCGCGGCGGCGGCCGCGGCCGGCGCTGCTGCTTGCGGGGGTGTCGCGAACGCCGGTGTGCCGAGCGCGGCCAGGGCCAACACCAGGGCGATCAGGAACACGGCCGGGAACCGGCTTCGCCGGTCATCGGCTGCCGATCGGGGCAAGGAGACCTCCTTGGTGAGGGTGCCGCCGCACGGCGGCACCGAAGCTGCCCGTGGGCGAAGTGGGAGGCGGTTCATCCCAGCGTCCATCGCTGGCTGCTGCTGGTGCAGGTACTGAGCTCGACGAGGCTTCCGTCAGCGGTGGCCCCTCCGGCCACGTCCAGACACAGGCCGGACTGGACGCCGGTGATCGTGCCGTCGGAGTTCAGCGTCCACTGCTGGTTGCTCTGGCCGTTGCACTGCCAGATCTCCACCTTCGTGCCAGGCGTGGTCTGGTTGTTGTAGGCGTCCAGGCACATCTGACCGGTGCCGGAGTAGACGGTGAGCTGGCCCGGGGCGGTGTGCGTCCAGGTCTGGTTGGCGCCGCCGTTGCAGCTCCAGATCTCCACCTGGGTGCCGGCGGTCGTGGTGGAGTTGGGTACGTCCAGGCACTTGCCCGCGCCGACGGCGTGCAGTGCCCCTGTCACGCTGTTGCCCGAGCCGCCGCTGGTGCCGCCCGCGACCCGGTACATGACGGTTCCGTGGGCCGGTACCGAGGCGCTGATGGTGCCGGAGGTCGTGGACGATCCGCCGGACCACAGGTCGGTGAGGGTGTAGGCGGACGCTCCGGTCTTCCCGATCGCGGACGCGGTGGTGGTGATGGTCGCCGTGGAGCCGGTCTCGTTGAACAGCGCGACCGACACGTCCCCGTCCGCGAGCGGCTTGGCCAGCACGTCCAGGCCCCCGGTGGACGACACCATGGTGCCCTGCCTGCCGAGGGGGTCCTGGTCGACCGCGATCACCCGGGAGTTGGTCAGCGTGGCCAGGGTCGAGGCGCTCGCCTGGGGGATGTTGGTGCCGGCGATGAGCGGTGCGGCCATCTCCGCCCAGAGACTGAACTCGCTACGGTTCTCGGTCGCCGTCATCGAGCCGTTGCCGACCTCCAGCATGTCCGGGTCGTTCCAGTGGCCGGGTCCGGCGTAGGAGGCCAGCCCGACGTTGCTGTGGAAGATCGACAGCATGCTGGAGAAGGTCGGGCTGATGTCTCCCGTGGTGCGCCAGCTGTTGCCCACGTCGGCGCCCCAGGTCCACACGTTCTCCTGGCCCCAGTTGCACAGGCTGTACAGGATCGGCCGGCCGGTGGCCGCGAGCGCGTCCCGCATCGCGGTGTACCGGGTCCGGGCGGGCACGCCGGTGTTGTTGCAGTTGTCGTACTTCAGGTAGTCCACGCCCCACGATGCGAACGACTGCGCGTCCGTGCTCTCGTGGCCGAGGCTGCCCGGATAGCCGGCACAGGTGGCGGTGCCCGCGTCCTCGTAGATGCCCAGCTTCAGGCCCAAGGAGTGGACGTAGTCGGCGGTGCCCTTGATGCCGTCGGGGAACTTCGCCGGGTCCGGCACCAGGTGGCCGCCGGAGTCACGGCTGTGGGTCATCCAGCAGTCGTCGATGTTGACGTACGAATAGCCCGCCGCCTGCATGCCGTTGGTGTGCATGGCCTGGGCGGTGGATTTGATCAGCGCCTCGGAGACGTTGCAACCGTACGCGTTCCAGTCGTTGAAGCCCATCTGCGGAGTCGGCGCGAGTCCGTTGCCGAGCGCGGCGGCGGGGTGCGCCGTGCCGAGGGCGAGCAGGGGTGCCGCCACGGCGAGCAGCACGGCCGAGAAGGTGAGTGCCAGGATTCTGCGCAGGGACAGCAATGGGGGCGGCGGGGTGGTCGTGGGCATGGGGCATCTACTCCTGGACCGGATGGGGAAACTGACAGGCGTTCAGCGATAACCGGCGGCCGTGATGTTGGCCTGCACCGCGTTGTCGGTCGTGTCGGACGGATAACCCGCGACGACGGCTCCCTCGTAGAAGGTGCCGGCGCTCAGGTTGGCACCACCGCCTGGTTTGCAGCAGTCGCCGCCGCTGCCCAGGACGATGGCCCCCTGCTTCTTCATGGGGCTGTATCCGCCGGGCAGCGCGCCGTCCCACAGGGTGGTCAGGCCGCCCGACTGGGCGTTGCCGCCCTTGAGGGCGAACCTCGACGTGCCGTTGTTCTTCAGCATCGCGGTCACGAACCTGCCGGTGAACGCCCGCTGGCCGGGGTTCCAGGACTGGCTGCCGCCGGGGTACAGCCCCCATTCGAGGTCGGCCTGCACCCAGGGGCCACTTCCCTGGCAGCCGCCGAACCAGCACTCGGTGCCGAAGTTGATGGCGTCCATCGCCCCGGCGGCGTCGGCCTTCCTGGTCGTCTCGCTGTTGCCGTAGTCGAAGCAGCAGCCGCCGTTGACATGGGTGCCGCTGGTCACCATGTACGCCCCTTCGGGTGCCGCACCGGTCGGCACGCCCGTCAGGTGACCGTCGCGCCAGTAGCTGTTCCCGGGGTTGATGTACAGCGAGTACGCCTTGGTGCCCCCGGCGGTCAGCGACTCGGCGGTCGCCTTGGCCGGGCTGCTCTGGCTCGATCCCGGGACCTGGGCGGAGCCCTGGTACCACAGGTCGTTGCCGTGCCCGGACTGATCACGGACGACCGTGATCACGCAACTGGTGCCGGAGCAGAACGCGTCCTGGGCCGCGGCGTCGGCGAAGCCGCCCGGCGCCAGCACGCCGATGTCCCGGGTTGCACTGTCCGAGCTGCGCCTGACCTGGTACAGCGGGCCGTTGTACGAGCCGTAGAGGGCGCGCACCGTGCTGTGTGCGGCGACGCACGGGGAACCGCCCGCGGCGTAGATGTCGCACGGGCCCGACCCGCCGGGCGGGGGCGGGGGCGGGGGCGGAGGCGGGGCGGCCGGTGCGGTCCACCTCTGGTTGCCCTGGCCGTTGCAGGTCCACAGGATGACTGCGGTGCCGTTGGCCGTACCCGCTCCACCGGCGTCCAGGCAGAATCCGGATGCGGCACCGGTGATGGACCCGTCGGCGTTCTGTCGCCACACCTGGGTCGACCGCCCGTCGCACGAGCGGATGACCGCGGGGGCTCCGGGCGTCGTCCGCCCGTCCAGGGCGTCCACGCACCGGGTGCCGTTCATCGTCCTCAACTCGCCGGCCGAGGTCGGCTGGAATGCCTGGTTGGCCTGGCCGTTGCAGTCCCAGATGTCCAGGGTCGTACCCGGTGTGTCGACGTCGCCCTTGACGTCCAGGCACCGGCCCGACGCCGAACCGACCAGGGGTGCCGGCGACATCGGCGCGGACCATGTCGGCCCGTACGACAGCAGCACGACCAGCAGTCCCATCACGCACACGGCGGCGGCCGCCGGTAAGCGCGACGCGCGAGCGGTGGAGTGACAGGGCGGAGCGGATGAAGGCTGCATTCTGTGTCCTCGCGTATGCGGGGGAAGGGGACGGAGAGTGCCGTGCCTGTCCGAGAGCGTTCGGAAGGGGTGTCGACCGCTCCCGTCTGCGCGCCCGCAAGCATGCACAGGGAACTCTCATACATCCCATGTCGCATAGTGATCTCACAGGCCCAACACCCTGTCAATAGGCCGCACTTGACGATTCGCGGCCCGATACATCCCATGTCTTGCACATGTTCGTGCTGTCTGAGGGCAGGCCGGAACCCGCGTCCGGCTACGACTGCCGTACCGGGCGCGGGTGTCCGCTCGGAGGGCCCCTACCGGGTGCCGATCACCTCACCCGAGCCTCCAGTGCTGGTTGGCGCCGCCGTTGGAGTCCCAGATCTGGACGGGGCTCCCGTTGGCGCTCTGCCCCGCGGGGACCTCCAGGGCGCGGCCGGAGGCCACGTTGATCAGGGTGTAGGAACCGTCACTGTTCTGGCTCGCCCGCCAGTGCTGGTTGGCGCCGCCGTTGTTGTCCCAGACAGTCATCCGCGTGCCGTTGCCGGTCTGGCCGCCGGGCTCGTCCAACACCCGCCCGCTGGCGATGTTGGTCAGCGTGTACGAGCCGTCGCTGTTCTGGTTCACCCGCCACTGCTGGTTCGCGGCGCTCCCGTTGGCGTCCCAGACCTGCACCGGCGTGCCGTTCCCGGTCTGCCCGCTCGGCACGTCCAGCACCCGCCCCGCGGAGGCCACGCTCACCTGGTACACCTGGCCCGAGACGATGCCGCCGCCCGGGGTCCCGGTGCCACCGCCCAGCGCGGTCAGCGTCGCATCGTAGGCAGGCTTCTTGTTGCCGTTGCTGTCGAACAGCAGCGGGTTGTCGCCGCTGCGCCAGGAGTCGCTGTCGCGGATGCCCCACACGGTGATGCCGGTGCAGCGCGCGACGTTCATGCACGCCTTGACGGTGTTCGCGTAGGCGCTTGCCGGCGCCTGCGCGATGTCCAGCTCGGTGATCTGGACGTCCACGCCGAGCGCGGCGAAGTTCGACAGCGTCGTCTGGAAGCTCGCGGGCGGGCCGCCGGTGCCGAAGTGGGACTGGAAGCCGACGCAGTCGATGGGCACGCCGCGGGACTTGAAGTCCTTGACCATGGTGTAGACGCCCTGGGTCTTGGCGTCGGACCAGTTCTCGATGTTGTAGTCGTTGTAGCAGAGCTTGGCCGCCGG
>NZ_JBEYFC010000562.1:0-5328 GCF_040634175.1 Streptomyces sp. NPDC007162 | reverse complement strand
GGTGTGTCGCCGACCGGTCCGGGCACCGGCCGCGGCCCGGACACCGGCTGCGGTGCGGGTATGGGCACCGGCTGCGACGCGGGTGCCGGGTGGGCCGTCGGGTGCGGGGCGTCCGGCCAGTACCGGCGGTGCTGGAAGGCGTACGTGGGCAGGTCGGCGACCGTGCGGTGCGGGGCCGCCGGGAGCAGGGCGGAGAAGTCGACGGGGATGCCGCGGACGTGCAGCCGGGCCAGCGCGGTGACGGCGCCGACGCACTCGTCCTCGGCGCCGTCGTGCAGCGTGGGCACGAACATCGCCGGCTCGGCGCCGGGGCCGGACGCCTCCTGGGCCATCGCGGTGAGGACGCCGCCGGGGCCCAGTTCGAGGAAGGTGGTGACGTCTTGCGTGTGCAGCGCGCCGATGACGTCGTGGAAGCGGACGGTGCGGCGGACGTGCTCGACCCAGTAGTCCGGGGAGCACAGTTGCTCCGGGGTGGCCGGCTCGCCGGTGACGCCGGAGACGACGGGAATCGCCGGGAGCGAGTACGTCAGCCTGGCGACGACCTCGCGGAACGCGTCGAGCATGCCGTCCATGTGCGAGGAGTGGAAGGCGTGGCTGACCCGGAGGTGCTTGGTGCGGTGGCCGCGGGCCGCGCACGCCTCGGCGACGGCCGTCACGGCGTCCCGGTCGCCGGAGACCACGACGGAGGCGGGCCCGTTGACCGCCGCGATGTCGACGGTGCCCGGCGCGTCGGCGAGCAGGGGCCGGACGACGGACTCGGGGGCGTTGAGCGCGGCCATCGCCCCGCCCGGCAGGGCCTGCATCAGCCGTCCGCGTGCCGCCAGCAGAGTCACGGCGTCCGGGAGGGACAGCACGCCCGCCACGTGCGCCGCCGTCACCTCGCCGACGGAGTGCCCGGCGAGCCGGTCGGGGCGGACGCCCCAGGACTCGTAGAGCCGGAACAGGGCGACTTCCACGGCGAACAGACCGGCCTGCGCGAATACCGTTCGCTCCAGTTCGGCCGGGTCGTCGCCGAACACCACGTCCAGGACGGACCTGGTGACGTGCCCGGCGTCCAGCAGGTGCCGGTCCAGTTCGGCACAGGCGGCGTCGAAGGCGTCGCGGAACACCGGGTAGTGCTCGTAAAGGCGGCGGCCCATGCCGGTGTACTGGCTGCCCTGGCCGGTGAACAGCACCGCGAGCCTGCCGGGACGCGCCACTCCGCGGGCGTGCCGGGGGTGGGCCAAGGCGTCCAGACCGTCGAGCAGCGCGGTGCGTCCCGCGCCCACGACCACGGCACGGTGTTCGAACGCCGTCCGGGTGGAGAGCAGTGCGTGGGCGATCTCGGCGGGGTCGGCGTCCGAGTGCCGCCCGGCCCACTCCGCGAGCCGGTCCGCCTGCCCTTCCAGCGCCTCGGGGCTGCGGGCCGAGAGGACCCAGGGGACGACGGCGGGCACGGCCGTGGGCGTGGGCGTGTCGTCCGTACTGGTGTCCGTGTCGGGTGCCTGCTCGACGATGACATGGGCGTTGGTGCCGCTGACGCCGAACGCGGACACACCCGCCCGGCGCGGTCGCCCGGCCTCGGGCCAGGGCCGCTGCTCCGTCAGCAGTTCCACCGCGCCCGCCGACCAGTCCACCTGCGGGGTGGGGGCGTCGACGTGCAGGGTGCGCGGCAGGAGGCCGTGCCGGATGGCCATGACCGTCTTGATGACGCCCGCCACGCCCGCGGCGGCCTGGGCGTGCCCGATGTTCGACTTCACCGAGCCCAGCCACAGCGGACGGTCCGCGGGCCGGTCCTGACCGTAGGTGGCGAGGACGGCCTGCGCCTCGATGGGGTCGCCCAGCGCCGTGCCGGTACCGTGCGCCTCGACCACGTCCACGTCGGCACCGGTCAACCCGGCGCTGCTCAGCGCCTGCCGGATGACACGCTGCTGGGAGGGGCCGTTGGGGGCGGTGAGGCCGTTGGACGCACCGTCCTGGTTCACCGCGCTGCCGCTGACGAGGGCCAGCACCTGGTGACCGTTGCGCCGAGCGTCCGACAGCCGCTCCACGAGAAGCACGCCCACGCCCTCGGCCCATCCCGTGCCGTCCGCCGACGCGGCGAACGCCTTGCACCGGCCGTCGGCCGACAGGCCCCGCTGCCGGGAGAAGTCGACGAAGGCGTCCGGCGCGGCCATCACCGTGACCCCGCCGGCCAGCGCCATCGAGCACTCGCCCGCCCGCAGCGCCTGCGCCGCCAGGTGCAGCGCCACCAGCGACGACGAACACGCCGTGTCGATGGTCACCGCGGGCCCTTCGAGACCGAGGGTGTAGGCCACCCGGCCGGACAGCACGGCTGCGGAGATGCCGGTGATGCGGTGCCCCTCGACCTCCTCGGAGACCTGGCGCAGGCGCAGCGCGTAGTCCTGGGTGTTCATGCCGGTGAACACACCGATGTGGCGGCCCGCCAGGGTCGTCGGGTCGATGCCGGCCCGCTCGAACACCTCCCACGACGTCTCCAGGAGCAGCCGCTGCTGCGGGTCCATCGCCAGGGCCTCGCGGGGCGAGATACCGAAGAAGCCCGCGTCGAACCCGGCGGCGTCCGTCAGGAACGCACCGTGCCGGGCGTACGACGTGCCGGGGTGGTCGGGGTCACTGTCGTAGAGCGCGGACAGGTCCCAGCCGCGGTCGTCCGGGAAGTCGCCGACCGCGTCACCGCCCTCGCTGATCAGCCGCCAGAAGTCCTCCGGGCTCTCCACACCACCGGGGAAGCGGCAGCTCATCGCGACGATGGCGATGGGGTCGTCGGACGTCCCGGGCGGGACGGCGGACGGTGCCGCGGAGGTGTCGCCCTCCGCCAGGAGTTCCGCGAGCAGGTGCCGGGTGAGGACGTCCGGGCTCGGGTGGTCGTAGAGCAGTGTGGCGGGGAGCCGGAGTCCGGTGTCCGCGGCGAGCCGGTTGCGCAGTTCTACGGAGGTCAGCGAGTCGAAGCCCGCCTCACGGAACGCCCGGCCGGCGGCGACGGCGTCGGCGGACGTGTGCCCGAGGACGTGCGCGGCACGGTTCCTGACCAGGTCGAGCAGCGTCTCGTGCCGCTCGTCGGGCGTCAGCGGTGCCAGCCGTCGTACGAGGCCCGTCCCGCCGGCCGCCGCCGCCCGGCCCGCGGCCCGGCGCCGGACCGGCGGCACCAGCTCGCGCAGCAGGGGAGCGACCGGGCCGCCGTCCGGCTCGGCACGCAGCCGCCCGAGGTCGAGCCGGGCCGCCACCAGCGCCGGGAGGGAGCTGCGCAGACCGGCGTCGAACAGCGCGAGGCCGGTCTCCTCGTCCAGTGCCGCCATCCCGAACCGCCGGGAGTGCTGCCGCAGGTCGGAGGCGGTGAGGTGGGCGGTCAGCTCGCTGGTGGCCGCCCAGTGGCCCCAGGCGAGCGAGGTGGCGGGCAGCCCGGCCGCCCTGCGCCGCGCGGCCAGCGCGTCCAGGAAGGCGTTGGCGGCTGCGTAGTTGGCCTGCCCGGGGTTGCCGAGGACGCCGGCGGCCGAGGAGTACAGCACGAACGCCGCGAGGCCGGTGTCCCGGGTCAGCTCGTCCAGCAGGAGCGCCGCGTCCGCCTTGGGCCGCAGGACGGCTTCCAGCCGCTCCGGGGTGAGGGCGGTGACCACGCCGTCGTCCAGCACACCGGCGGTGTGGACGACGGCGGTCAGCGGTGTCCCGCCGGGGATCGACGCCAGCAGGCCGGTCAGCGCGGCACGGTCGGTGACGTCGCAGGCGACGGTGCGCACGGTGGCTCCCAGCGCGCCGAGGTCGCGCTCCAGCTCGGGCACGCCCTCGGCGGCACCGCCGCGCCGGCTGACCAGCAGCAGGTGGCGTACGCCGTGCTCGGCCACGAGATGCCGGGCGAGCCGGC
Organism: Streptomyces sp. NPDC007162; assembly: GCF_040634175.1. Taxonomy (NCBI): domain Bacteria; kingdom Bacillati; phylum Actinomycetota; class Actinomycetes; order Kitasatosporales; family Streptomycetaceae; genus Streptomyces; species Streptomyces sp. NPDC007162. Next base: position 1,469 of record NZ_JBEYFC010000562.1, on the reverse strand, counting down.
GGCCCAGGGTGCCGGTGCCGCCGGTGATCAGTACGGTGCCGTCGGGGTCGAGCGGCTCTACGGCATCGACGGTGTCCTCGGGGTCGAGCGGTCGAACGGCGCCGGCGTCCGCCGCCCGCACCAGCCTCGGTACGGTGGCCCGCCCGGCGGTGAGGGCGAACTGCGGCTCACCGGTGGCGACCGCGGCGGGCAGCAGCGCCTCGGAGGCGGCGTCCCCGTCCACGGCGGCCAGGACCAGCCGCTCCGGTGCCTCCGATTGCGCCGAGCGGACGAGCCCCCAGACAGCCGCGGTGGCCGGGTCGCCGACGTCCCGCGTGACGACGACCAGCCGCGCATCCGTCACCGGCAGGGCAAGCCACGCCTGGACCCACGCCAACGCCCGCGAGGTCAGCGCCCGCAACCCCTGGGCGGTGTCCGTCAGATCCACGCGCACATCACTCCGAGCGGCCGACGCCGACAGCTCATCGAGCTCGGCAACGGTGACCAGTTGCCGCGTCGGGTCCGCCACGGCCTCGACGGCAAAGGGCACCCAGTCGACGCGGAACAACGCGTCCAGCGGGTCCACGCCGCCCTGAGCAGCCGCCGACACCAGCTCATCCGCGTTGACCTCACGCGAGATGACCGACCCGAAGCTGCCGACCGCCCGGCCGGAGGCGTCCGCGAGTTCCAGCGCCGTACCGCCACTGCCGTCCGGAGCGGAACGCGCCCGCAGAGAGGTGGCCCCGGCCGCTGCCAGGGACACGGCACGGTAGATGACGGACAGCGCGGAGGTGCCACCGTCGGCACGGCCCACGGCTTCGAGCAGCGCGGGATGCAGCGCGAACCGCTCGGCCGCGTCCCGCTGCTCCTCGTCCACCTCGGCCTCGGCGAACACCTCCTCGCCACGCCGCCACGCCGCACGCAGCCCCGGTACCGCCGGATCCACCTCGACGGGCACCGCCCCGGCCGGCGGCCACACCGACAGGTCGATGCCGGGGACGGCGTCCGGACGGCCGGCCAGTGTGCCGGTGGCGTGCCGGGTCCAGCCGGGGGCACCCTGACGCCGAGAGTGGACGGTCAGCCGGCGCCGGCCGGAGCCGTCCGCCGCGCCGACGGCCACCTGGAGCCGCACGCCCGGGCCCTCCGCGAGCACGAGCGGCGTCTCGATCAGCAGTTCCTCGACGGCACCGCAGCCCACCTCGTCCCCGGCACGCACCGCCATCTCCAGGAACGCCGCCCCGGGCACCACCGCGACTCCGTGCACCGTGTGTTCGGCCAGCCAGGGGTGGCTGCTCGACGACAGCCGGGCGGTGAACAACACCCCGCTCTCGTCGGGCAGTTCGACCCAGGCGTCGAGCAGGGGGTGTCGGGCGTCCGTGAGCCCGGCGGCGGCCACGGCACCTGCGGAAGGGACGTTTTTGAGCCAGTAGTGCTGGTGTTGGAAGGGGTAGGTGGGGAGGTGTGGGGCGGTGTGTGGGGGTGTGTTGGTG
>NZ_JBEYFC010000561.1:0-5337 GCF_040634175.1 Streptomyces sp. NPDC007162 | reverse complement strand
GCCAAGATCTGCGACATACTCGGTGAGCATCGGCATCGACTTGGTGACGGACTGGATGTACTTCGCGCGCGCTTGTACGTCGGCCGGGCTGCCGAACACCTCGATCGCGCCACCGCGTTCGACGTCCCCCTTGTCGGTGCCGCTGACGTCGTCGGCCGAGATCCGCGTGTCATCGAATGTGATCTTCGACGTGTACTGATTCGGACGCCCCAGCAGGTGGTTCGGGTCGTTGTCCGCGGTGACGGTTCCGGAAAGCTTGGACGTGCTCACGGTGGCGGAGAGCTTGGCGAACGCGGTCTGCGCGGTGAGGGGTTTTGCGGCCTTGTGAGAGACGGCGTTGGCGGGTACGGCGTTGCTGCTGCGGGAGTCGCTGCTGCTGCAGCCCGCGAGACCGGCAGCGAGGATGGTGGCCGCTGCGGCGAGGGTGAGGGTCTTTCTCATGTCGACGATCATGGACGCTGGCCGGATTCTGTGTAAGAGATGTGGCTGAGTTGTGATGTTGCGTTCGGACGGTGTCGGCCACGGGCGCCGCCGTCGTCCATGCTCGCGTCGCGCTCGGGATGCATCGACGGACTTCCACTGTGGCAAGGCATCGCTGGATGCAACGCGAGCTGGAGTTGGCGGCTCAGCACATATGCCGGGTAGGCACCGCGTTGTCCCGGCTTGCCTTTCGGAGAACACAGCGCGGAGCCCACGTTCAGCGCTGCCACCCGTGCAACAGTCCACCGACCATGAGAAGAGTGGAGTACGCGTCGGCCTTGGTCGTTTCGGCAACCTCCGGGTGCGCCCCGAGGCCGGACAGGAACTTGAGCGCGCGACGCACTTGCTCGGCGCGGTACCACCGTGCCGGTCGGCTCGTTCCCCGGGGGAGCCGGCCCCTTCGGTGTGCTGGACATGGCGGGCAACGTCGACGAGTGGACCTCCACCCGCTACGCCCCCTACCCGGGCGCGCCTGCCGGGGTGCCGACCACCGAGGACTGGGCCTTCGACCGGCACATCACCCGCGGCGGCGCCTTCCGCCATGACCGGGACCTCGCCCGCTGCGCCCGCCGGCACGGTGCCTATGAGAGGGACCTGGAAGCGATCGGCGTGGGCTTCCGCCTCGCGGCACCGGCCGCGTAGACCGGGCCCGTGCCGACGCTCGCGGCCTTCGCGACGGCCCGTTCAGGCCGCCAGCGTCGCGCTCTTCCGCCTGGTGGTGTCGCGGTCCGCGAGGTAGCGCTGTAGGAGCGCGTCCGCTGCGAGGAGGGCCTGGTCGATGGTGCGGGCTCCGGTCATTGCGCACAAGGCGTGGGTGGCGTCCTCGAGTGCCCTGCTGGTGCGGCCGGTCGGACGTACATCGTGCTCGATACGGGTCTGGGCGAACTTGGCCAGGAGGGCGCGCAGTTCCTTCTCCGCCGGAAGGATCATGATGGTTCCTTTCATGCAGGCACAGCTCGCAGGGCAGCTGGGGCGCCACCGCGAAGAACGGGTTCGATCAACGCCCTTCCGCTGCCCGCAGCACCGGACGACGTCGAGCAAGTGATCAAGTGCCCCGCGCCACGGGATCTACGCGGCGGTGCCGTCGCGTCTCAGATGTGAGAGCGGGCGGTCGGTGTGAGACTGGCAGGGAAGGGGTGATCTCCGTGCCCGACCCGCCGCACGCCGGAGTCGATTCCGACCCCGCCCCGGACGAGAGCCGGCTGGAACGGCTGATCACCGAGGCACAGACAGCCCTACCGGTCGAACTGCCCGCGCTGGCCGACAGGTGCGCATCGGCTCTCGGCCTGGGCGCCGCGCTGATCTACCTCGCCGACCTGCAGCAACGGCTCCTCGTCCCACTCGACGAAGCCCTGGAGGCGCTGCCGGTGGAGGGCTCGACGGCCGGCTGGGCGTACCGGACGATCTCCTCACGCGTGGCCGGCGAGGGCGACGACTTGGTCATCTGGATACCGCTGGTCGACGGCGCGGAGCGGCTGGGCGTGCTGGGGGTGCGCACCGCCTCGCTGGACGCACTGCTGATGTGTCGCGGCCGGATGCTGGCCCATCTGCTGGCCATGCTGATCACCTCCAAGCGTGCCTACAGCGACTGGCTCGCCGCCCGCACCCGTACCGCACCCATGCGGTTGCCCACCGAGATGCTGCGGGCCTTCCTGCCGCCGCGCACCATCGGCACCACGAGGTGCGTCTCGACCGCGGTCCTCGAACCGGCGTACGACATCGCAGGCGACGCCTTCGACCACTCGGTCGTCAAGCACGTGCTGCACACGATGATCCTCGACGGCATGGGTCACGATCTGACCGCCGGCCTCACCACGTCGGTCGCCATGGCCGCGGCCCGCAACACGCGCCGCGGCGGGGGAGACCTGGCCGACGTCGTCGGCTCCGTCGACCAGGCGGTCGCCCAGTGGCTGCCCGACCATTTCTGCACCGGTGTGCTGTGCCGGCTCGATACGAAGGCCGGGGTGCTGAACTGGGTGAACTGCGGCCACCCCGCACCGCTGCTGATCCGTGACGAGCGGGTGCTCGCCGGAGCGCTGGACAGCCCCCCGCAGCCGCCGATCGGTCTCGCCGGCCCACTCGCCCCGGCAGCCCGGCGGGTCCACGAGACGAAACTGGAACCGGGTGACTGCGTCCTGATGTACACCGACGGTGTCGTGGAGGCGCGGGACGCGGACGGTGCGGAGTTCGGCCTGGACCGGTTCACCGACTTCATCATCCGCTCCAACGCCGCCGGTCAGCGCCCGGCCGAGGTGCTGCGGCTGCTCGTCCACGCCATCCTCGACTACCAGCGCAGCCAGTTCCGGGACGACGCGACGATTCTGCTCTTCGAATGGCGTCCACAGGACGGCAACGCGGTATCGCGCCGGGCCCGCCCTGCCGGCAGTCCACGGTCGTCCTGACCGACAACCGCGTCCATGGGCTTCTGATCCGAGGTGGAGGCGCGCGGGACGACCCACGGCACGCGTGCGAACCGGTGTCTTCCGATGCTTCAACGCGATCTCTCCGAGCCATACTTGAGGTGCGGGGAGCATCCCGTGACGGCACATGTCGGCGGGAGAGGCAGCTTTCGGTGAGCAGCGGCAGCAGCGATGGGATCAAGAAGGTCGAGGTGCGGCTCAAGTGGGACCCGAGCCCCCTGCGTCAGCCGCCTCACCACCTCGACATCGTCGCCACGACGTACTCGGCGGACGCGCCCAACGGGCGTCCGGTGTACGTCGTTCACTACGACAGCCGTTCACCGGACGGCACCATCAACATGAGCCGGCACAGCCAGACCGGCCTGGGCCTCGGCTACGTCGAGGCGATGACCCTCGAACTCGACCGCCTCGCCCCGTCGTTCGCCCGGGTCGTCGTGGGAGTCGTGATTCACCAGGACAGCGGCCCCAAGACCTTCGGTGACCTGACGAACACCGGAGTCCTGGTCGTGCACGGGTACGCGGAACTGCTGAAGGACGACTTCGCACAGCTCGCCGAGTCCACGGCCGGCACCGTCGCGGAGTTCGTCAGGGACGCTTCCGGAGCATGGGAGTTTCACAGCATGATCCGGGGGTTCGACAGCGACCCGGTGACCTTCACCGAGGAAATGGGCTCTGCTCCGCAGCCCTGACCGGGCTGGTCTCCTTGTGCGGCCGGGCGGCGAGGTGCTCCGCGCGGTACACCTCCGCCGTCCCCGTGCGGTACGAGGGTGAGATCGAGGGGCTGGGTGTTGACGGCGAAGCGGTGCCCGGGCGGAGGGTGCGGCCGTCGCCGCGGCGGGCTCCGGAGTCGACGTGGTGGGTCATCCCCTCGGCGTGCGGAGGACCTCGGCGAGGGGTGTGGCGGGACGGCCGGTCAGGCGGGGTACGGCGTCGCTGACACCGTCCAGTTCGCCGGACGCGATGGCGGTGTAGGTGGACACCCAGGCATCCAGCTGCCACGGCGGGGCGCCGTAGGAGGCACGGGCCGCGTAGGCCTCCTCGACCGTCTCCTGCTCGTAGGTGACGGAGCGTCCGAGCTGCTCGGACAGGATCACGGCCGCTTCGCCGAGGGTGAGGGGCTGCGGCCCTGTCAGGTCGTAGGTGCGGCCCGCATGGCCGTCGGGCCGGAAAAGCACCGCGGCGGCCGCGTCGGCGATGTCGTCCTGGCCGACGAACGCGACGCGTCCGTGTCCGGCCGGGCCCCGGATGACGCCGTCCTCGCCGACGAGATCGGGGACGAACTCCGCGTAGAAGTTGTCCCGGAGGAAGGTGTACGCCAGGCCGCTGGCGCGGATGTGCTGCTCGGTGTGGAAGTGATCGCGGGCCAGGGTGAAGGTGGCGTCGGCCGCCGCGCCGTAGAAGGAGACGTACACCAGGTGCTCGATTCCCGCTGCCACGGCGGCGTCGACGAACGTCTTGTGCCGGGCGAGCCGGTCGGCGCTCTCGGAGGCGGAGACCATGAAGACGGTACGGGTGCCGGTGAGGGCCTCGCGTACGGAGTCGGGGTCGGCGTAGTCGCCTCGCACGGGGACCGTGCCGGTCAGCCGTGGGGCGCGTGCCGGGTCGCGCGCAAGGAGTCTCTGCGGGACGCCCCGCTGGGCCAGCCGCCGGGCGACGCGCCCGCCGAGCCGACCGGTGGAGCCGGTGACGACGGTCGCGGGGACGGATACGACGGGTACCTGGGACATACGGCTACTTCTCTTCCTGTGGTGACGAACGCGTGCCGGCCGGTGTTCCGTCTCCGCAGCGGCATGACCAACGTACGGGGAGCGCACGGGGCAAGACGGATAAACTTCCGACTGATGATGGTCAAAAACCGACACGGCTCCTCGCGAGAGATCCCCGAGGTCGCGTTCGCCGCACCTGCGGGCACGCCCGCCGGTGTCGAGGTGATGTCGCTGGCCGAGCTGCGCCGGCGCGTCCGTGAGCGCAGCCTCGCGCGGCCCCAGCGCCCCGACTTCCACCACCTGCTCACTCTCACCGCCGGTCACCTCCGGCAGGTCGTCGATTTCAACGGTTACGCCCTGCGACCGGGCTCCTGGCTGTGGGTGCGACCGGGACAGGTGCAGCAGTGGGGTGACCTCACCCGGGCAGAAGGCACCCTGATCCTCTTCCGGCAGGACGCGCTGGACCGGGCCACGGCGTCGGCCGCCCGGATCGACGACCCGCACGCCCCGGTCGTCGTCACCCCCCTCGCCGCCGACGCCGAGGCGGTGACCATGGCCAGGGAACACCTGAGCCGCGAGTTCCAGACGTTCGGCCGCCTGCCTCTTGACGTGCATGTCGCAGCCCTGCGTCACCTTCTCGCCGTCCTTCTGCTGCGGCTGGCCCACCTCACCGTCCCGGCGCGGTGCCGGACGGCCTGCCGGTGTCCACCGTGGCCATGACCGACGAGTAC
>NZ_JBEYFC010000560.1:0-5337 GCF_040634175.1 Streptomyces sp. NPDC007162 | reverse complement strand
GGATCAGCAGTCCGCCGCGCACGTCGAAGCGGATGTGTCCTACGGCTTCTATCTGGAGCGTCCCTCGTATCTATCCCTGGCAGTGGTGACGTGCTCCCCGAATCGCTCGAACCCCGAACTGGCCTGCCCAGTCGCATAGTTGAAGTAACAAAGAAGCCCCGGCCAAAAATGGCCGGGGCTTTCATCGGTTCGTTAGAGCAGCGCGAGGAACGGATTTGTGTACCCGAGCGGTTCCGACCGCTTCGGTTCGGGCGCAGGCTTCGGAGCCTGCTCGGGGTCGGGGCGGTAAGCGTCCAGGCTCACGACCGTTGCGCCGTTCTCACGCTCCGGCTCGGCCGGCATCGGCTCCGCAACCGTTTCTGTCGACGCTCCGTTTTCAGAACTGTCGCCGCGGACCGTGAAAACGGTGGCCGGCCGACCACTCTTCCCCGACCGCTCCAGAGTCACGACGATTCCGGGCAGTTGCTTGACCTCTGCTGCGGTCGTGCCCACGTAGGGCAGCACCTGGGAGGAAGTGGCACGCCCCCCGTGCATCTCGATTCGGGCCCGCACCTTGTCCTCAAGACTGAGCGGCTGCCGCTTCACCTTCGGGGAGGTCGCTCCCTTGGTGATCCGTACGGCGTCCTGCACCGACCGGCGAACCAAGCTGAATGCGGCCGACAGCATCTCTTCCGTGATCGCCTCCGAGCACTCGGACGCTGCCAGGCAGGCCGCAACCCTGAGCGTCTGTTCTGCCGTTCGCTCGATGAACACTGCCTGCCCTTCGGGCAGGGTCTCACCCAGGATGCGGGCGTATCGGCGAACCACCCGCCACAGCGGCCGGGCGTCTTCTGCAAGCGTGATCACGCGGGGCCGGGCAGTGGCCCAACCGTAGGCGTCGGACAGCTCCCGCCCATCCACGTCAGGCAGGCTCACTCGGTCGTCATCCAGCAGGGGGACTGACCCCAGCAGGAAGGGAAGGATGCGGTTATACGAGCCTCCGGCCGCTTCCGACTCGCCTACGTACTTTGCCCAGTCAGAGGGCGTGACGTGACAGTGCAGAACCATGGCGGGGTCGCGAACTTCCTGCGCCTCATCCTTGGTCGTGTTCCGCAGTGTCGCCCCATCCCACGCGGTCCGCAGCTTGGTCGTAAACGATGCATCCCGCTTCACCCTGCGGAGCACTTCCGACCACTCTTCTTCGACCACCGCAGTCCGCACGTCCCGCCCGTGCTCAGTCTCGGCCGTCGCTTCCTGCTGCTCCCACAGGTGGTTCACCAGACTCGCCCCGGACGTAATGCCGGACGTGGTGTGCGTGGCCAGGAAGCGGCCCAGAGCCTTGTCCAGGACGTGATGAGCGGCCCGGAGCGCGGTCCCCTTACCGCGCCCAGTACCAGCCACCAGAGCCGACCACAGCAGTACCGGCCGGGGGCCACGGGAAGACACCTTGACCGTGCCACCGATCGCGGCACTCCACATCGACAGGGCGGCCACATACACCCCCAACGGGTCCGCCTCAACGAACGGGGTGATCCTGCGAACCGCGCGACCGATGGGACCGTACAGAACGGGGGTGCTCATGCTGCCTCTATCTCGAACAGGGTTGGTTGGGTGGCCATTGGCCGGGGAGGCCGGGTGCACTCGACGCCCGGCGCAGCGGGGGCGGCAGTCAGGCCGCTGCCGCTTTTCCCTCGGATGCGTCCCGATGGGTCAGCTCGTAGGCGTGACGGACATGCATGGGGATGCGTCCCTTCGTGGGCACGGCGTAGCCGTTCTCTCGTGCCCATGCCCGGACGGCACGGTTGCGTTCACGCTCGCTCATCCCCGAGCGGTCGACCTTGGCAGGCTCCGGAAGCGGGTCGCCGCCGACCAACTCACCCGATCGAACAGCGGACTTGAAGCGTCCCACTTCCCGCACGTCCATCACAGGGATGGCACGCTCGGAAGCATCCCGCAGCTTGGTCGCGTTCCGGTCGCCACCCTCACCCAGGATCAGCAGGACCGTGCTGTCATCGGCACGGCCGACCACCTCATAGCCCAGGTTGCGCACCGCTTCCCGCGCGTCTTCCCAGTCATATCCCGGAACCTCACCAGCGATCATCACGGACGGCATCGGCTCAGGGTCGGGGTCCGCTACGGGCACCGCTTCCGGCTCCGGCTCCGGCTCCGGCTCCGGGGCAACCTCAACGACCGGCACTGACTCAGGCTCAGTCTGTACGGCCTCTCGCTCGGACGGCGCACCCAAAGCGTCACAGAGGTACCTGCCGAACGAAACATCGTGTTCAAGGCACAGGTGCCAGGTGTCCTTACCCAAGGTCAGGGATGAAGTGGCCTCAACCTCGGAACCGTCACGCGCAATGTGCGCATCGCAAAAGATGTACTCAACCGGCACAAGCACCGTCTTACGCATAGCGCTGCATTCCTTCGTTAGTACGGAAGTCTGAGTGAGGGTCCGGAGCGTTGCTCTACGGCTTCCCCGCTTGACCACCATTCTTCCGTACCCCTATCACGAAACGATAACTAACGAATAACTGACGCATTACTCAAATGTTTATGAATACCGGGGGTAATGCCTATTTAGATAAAGAGAGGACCCACCGGGGGTGCTGTTCTCGAACCGTGTTTGTCAATCAAAATATGTCATCATGGAGCCGATAGATTGTCGATTGCTCGCGTTGGTAAGATGTGCACCCCCAAGGGGAGGAGCCCACACCCATGATTGATCCGTCCGCAACCGCCAACGAAAAGAAGTGCGCCGACTGCGGAACCTCTTTGCCGCCCGACAGTAAGCGCACCGAGTGCCGACACTGCGAGAAGTGCATGGACTGGGCCTGCATGCGGGACCACGGGCGGCGCAGTGGTCAGCAGCAGGACTGACGTCGGCTAAGACGACCGCCGACACTGGGCACACCGGTCCGGATCGTGACTCACATCGTCAGCCCAGGGCCTTGTCTCCTGCGTAAGGAGCCAACCCACATGGCCGGCGAACTCTTGGAGGCAGTCAGAACATTGGCGGTCGACCCAAGGGCACTCCACGCCGGTCCGGTGAAGCCCGTCGTACACGGCTGCCCCCGCCTTGGCCGCTCGCCGCCCGCTCACTGCGCGTCTCCCTGGAAAGCCCATCCGAGCCGCTTCATTCCCTCTGCGGTCAGCCCCAATGCCCCCGCAAGGTGTCGGTATTCCATCTGATGCGTGCTGGTTGCTGTGCCGTCCAGGATCTTCCCGAAGTAGGTGAGCATCACAGCCACTGTCGGTATAAAAGACTCGTCCCACATAGCGGCCTGTGGGCTGCTCCACCATTGCCGCCACTGCTCACGCTCTGCCTCCGTCCACTCCCGGCCAGATGGCATGTCGGGCACCGGTAGGCCGTGATCCCAGGGCAGTTCGAGCAGTCCCTTGTATCGGCTGTGCGGAGAGTTCGGGTTACGCATCTTCGGCATGGCACCTCCAGTTTTCGTTACGCGCGGTCGACGGCCGGCTCAGGCTTCTGATCGACGGACAGTGAGAAGGACGGGCCCCCACTGGTCGGCAGGGGCCCGAACTAATCAAGGGGTTAGGCAGTAGGCCACGTGACAGCGGCCTTGACGATTCCCTTGGTCGGCTTGGACTCATCAAAGGTGCTGTCGGACTTCTTCGTGTCCAGCTCCGGGTATCGCACGATCTTCCCTCCGTACAGATGCAGGGTGTCGATGTAGTCAGCCCGGTACTTCTCCGACTGTCCCTCGCGGAAGCCGGTGAACTGGCTTGCGTAGGTGGCGAACTCCGAGTGCCCCGCCACGATGTCCACGCCCGCAGGCATGGCCGTAGTCGTCAGGATGGTGAACCCCGCAAGGCGAGCAACGACGCCGTTGGCAGTCACGCCACCTTCGCCATACGCGGCAGCGTTAGCCACGGCGGGGTGCTCCACGAGGTACCGCTTCACGCGCGGCGAGACGACTACGTAACGGCCCGCCGGGATGTCGTTGTTGTCCAGGGCCAGCATCATGTCCAGGATCGCGCTGTAGAGGCTCTGGGGGATGCTGGCAGCGGTCGGGGTGATGGCCGGAAGCGCCGTCGCCCCGGTGGCGATGATGTTGCCCATGAAGGTGTCAGCCTCACGAGCCAGGGCCCGAATCATCTGCTGGTTTATGGGCGAATCAAGGCCACCGGCGAGCTGGACCCGTTCCGCATCTTCCACGAGAACTTGCAAATATTTCGCCTCAGTAATGGTCAGCGCCTGATCAACGGTTTCCGGCCGCTGTGCTGTCATTCCGTCAGCGATCGTGTAATCGCCCACGGTGGGCCGAAGAAGGCTGTTGATGTGGACTACATCGCCCTTCTGCCGAATCTCCCCTTCGTACTTGTTGTTGGACACGAACGGAGACGCCCATACGAGAAGTGGATCAAACTGCGTGAGAAGTTCCGCGTCCCAAATCTCAGGGATAAAAGTGGTGGTGCCAGGCTGCTGATAGGCAAGGTTCATAGAGGTACTCCTAGTTATCGCTTACGAACGTCGAGAGAAACGCGGCGGGGCTCAGGAAGAGGGCCGCCACCACGGTTTGGGCCGGAGCCGACAAGATGAGGGAACGCCGGGTCCTTGGGTTTGAAAGGCGCAAGGGCCTTGTCCATGGCCTCGGCTGAAGGCTTGCCGTCTTCACCAAGCAGCTTGGAACCATCCAGGTACTCGGTGAATCCATCCGGGAGAGTGATTCCGGCCTGGGCGGCGTAGCCCTTGAGTTCAGCCCGTGCCAGCTTCCCGGAATACTCCCGCTCGACCTCGGACCGGACGGAATCGGAAGGGTCGGCCGGCATGGCCTCGGAAACCGGTTCTGCGTCGCTCATGGCGACCTCCTAGAGAGCTAGTCAATGAAAAGAAGTAGATAGAAGGGCCGCCTAAGAGCGGCCCTATACCTCACAAGAGGACAACGTAAGAGAAGACACTGCCCCCCTTACCCCCCACTGTGAACGATGCAAGTAGGAAGCAAGGGGAGGAGTGTTTCTCTACGTTGTCCCTCTCACAGGGAGGTGTCCGCAGAGCCTCATAACGACTTAGGAACTGCCCGGCCCGTTGGCCGCGCCAGAGGCACACCGCCGAGTGTGCATGGCCCCAGAGGATCGCTCCTCCACTGTTCTGAATAAATGCGACACAGGAGAGGCCGCCCCGGAGCGGCCTCCCTCATGTCAGGTTGCAAGGGTGTTGATCCGACCCCAGACCTCCCGGTAACCCGATAGGTCTTGTTCTTTCAACCCTTCGAACTCGTAGACAAGGTTCCTGTTCCGCCCCACCTGGATTCCCGCATACCTCAAACGGCGTGTACGGGCCTTAGTACTCCAGCTGTAGATCGTGATCTTGCTGGTGGGCGTGACTGAGTGCACTGG
>NZ_JBEYFC010000559.1:0-5350 GCF_040634175.1 Streptomyces sp. NPDC007162 | reverse complement strand
GTCCGTTTCGCGGCGGCCCGGTTCCGCAGCCGTGGGCCGGAGGAGATGGAGGACATCGTCCAGGTCGGCATGATCGGCCTGATCAAGGCCATCGACCGTTTCGAGCTGTCGCGCGAAGTCGAGTTCACGTCCTTCGCGATTCCCTGCATCGTCGGCGAGATGAAGCGGTTCTTCCGTGACACCTCGTGGGCCGTGCACGTCCCGCGTCGCCTCCAGGAGGCCCGCGTCCAACTGGCCCGCGCCGACGAGGAACTGCGCAGCCGGCTCGGTCGGGCACCGACGACCGCGGAGCTCTCCGAGCTGATGAGCCTTCCGCAGGACGAGGTCGTCGAGGCCCGACTCGCCTCGAACGGCTACCGGTCGACCTCCCTCGACGCGGCGATCGGCGGCGACGAGGACGGCGAGTCCGCACTGGCGGACTTCATAGGCGACGAGGACGCCGCACTCGGCCTGGTCGAGGACTTCCACGCCCTCGCCCCGATGATCGCCGAACTCGACGAACGCGACCGCAGGATCATCCACTGGCGCTTCGTCGAGGAGCTCACCCAGGCCCAGATAGGTGAACGTCTCGGCGTCTCCCAGATGCACGTGTCCCGGCTGATCTCCCGTCTGCTCGCCCGCCTCCGCGAAGGCCTGCTGCCCGCCGGCTGACGGGCGGCACCGGACCCCTGTGTTCCGCAGGTCGGCTTCTCCGCCGAGACGTGGGCCACAGGCAGAGACGGTGATTCGGGGGTACCCGATGTGTGAGGAAGTCCCGGAAGCCCCGGGCCCAACTGTTGCCATTTGACAACTATGGGCGTGAGGCAACAAAGTAACCGAGTCGCATTGCGCGGGAAGGAACTGCGATGTTCTGGTGGGCGGAGGTCGCTCCGTGTGCTGGCCGCCCGAGCCCCGACGCGTCGGCGCGATCGGTGGCCTGGGAAGGTGTTCAGGCCGTCCGGTCCCCGGCATGCGGCTCGTCGCTGTGTATCTGCAGCGCCGCCGTGTCGCAGAACGCCTCCAGCCCCTCCAGCAGCGCGGTCCGCTTTGCGGCGGGCATCAGCTCCAGCACCGCCTGGAGTTCCTGCTCCCGGCGCGCGCGCAGGTCGTCGAGGAAGACGCGGCCCCGGTCACTGAGATGCAGCCGTACCTCGCGCCGGTCGGCGGGGCTGACCACGCGCTCGACGAAGCCCGCGGCCACCAGTCGGTCGCAGAGCCGACTGGTGGACGGGGGCGTGGAGGCGAGGGAGTCGGCGAGGGTGCGCAGATTGATGCCGTCCTGGTGCTCCAGCATCAGCAGCACGCGCATCTGGGACGGCGAAGCCGGCGCTGTCGAGGCCCGGCCCCACAAAACTTCCAGCAACTCCACTGCCGTCAAGGTCACGCGTGCTACCTCGACGGGTTCGGGGCGGGGGCGGAAGACAGTCACTGTCACACTCTCGCAGGCACCTGGGACGTCTTTCAGCCTACTAGGTGCCGGTTGCTGCAACAGATGGTTCGGACGACCCGGCCTGACGCGGCAGGGTCAGCCCTGTCGTGTGTGCAAGGCTCGTGTGCGTCCGACGAAGGATGGGTGTATTTACGATCGTGAAGAGATTTGTGACCGCTGAACGCGCTCTGCGTACAGCGGCCCCCCATGAGTTGCTCGACGTCGTGCGCAGAGTGCTCGCACAGGAGTACGCGGCGACGTCCGTGGAGCTGCTGCTGGCCGACTACGGCCTGACCGTACTGCAGCCGGTGACGTCGCTGCCGGGGACCGCGGAGCCGGTGTCGGTGCACAGCAGCCCCGTGGGCCGTGCCTTCGGGGCCCAGGAACCCCTCGTGGAGGGCGCTCCCGGGGGTGCCGTGCGCGTTCATCTGCCGGTCACCGTGCGTGGCGACCGGTTGGGCGTGCTGTGCGTCACCCTGCCGGACGGGGAGGACGTTGCCGGCCTGCTGGGCGAGCTCGCGGACATCGCCGAGGTGCTCGGCCACGAGGTGGTCGTCGCCGAGCGCGACACGGACGTGTACCTGCGCGCGCGGCGCAAGGACCGGCTGACCCTGGCCGCCGAGATGCAGTGGCAGCTGCTGCCCGGCCGCTCCTGCGCGCGCCCGGAGTACGAACTGGGCGCGCAGCTGGAACCCGCCTACGCGATCTTCGGTGACAACTTCGACTGGTCCGCCACCGCGGACCACCTCCTGCTGTACGTCACCAACGGCATGGGCGAGGGCATAGAAGCGTCCCTGCTGACGAACCTCGCCATCAACGCGCTGCGCAACGCCAGGCGGGCCGGCCTCGCCATCGACGACCAGGCCGCCCTGGCCGACCAGGCGGTGTACGCCCACTACCAGGGTCGCTGCTACCTCTCGGTGCTGATGTTCGACTTCGACCTCGCGACGGGCCGGGCGAAGGTCGTGGACGCCGGGTCCCCGCAGCTGCTGCGGCTGCGCGACGGAGTGGTCGAGCGGGTCACGTTCGAGGCGCAGCTCCCGCTGGGCATGTTCGAGGAGACCGACTACGTGGTCCAGCACTTCCAGGCCGAACCCGGCGACCGGCTGGTCTTCGTCAGCGACGGGGTGCACGCGGTGGCCTCGCCCCAGGGGGAGGCGTACGGCGACGCCGCCCTGGCCAGGGCGATCATGTCCACGCGGCTGCTGCCGGCCGCGGAGGTGCCGCGGGCCATCCTGCGGGAGCTGACCGGCCACCGCGGGCAGTCCGTCCCGAAGGACGACGCCCTGGTGGTCTGCCTGGACTGGCACGGGCGCTGAGCCGCTGTGGCCGCGAGGGACGGATGTGGTGAGGCTGTGCCGCTCCGGCCGCACGTTCGGGAGCCGTGTCTGCCCTGTGCGATATTTGTCATGTGGCAATGATTAGCCCGGTTGCGCCGGTCCCGGCGCAACAGTCTGTGCTCGAGGGAGACGATGCAGGTGCCGGAACAGGCAGCGGCCGAAGCGGCGGCGCAGGAGCTGACGGCCTTCCTGGAAGGCCGTCGCGAACAGATCGCCCAGCGCTGGGCGGACGCGCCCTTGTTCAGGACGGTGTTCACCGTCTCCCGCGACGAGGCGGTGGAGGCGTGCAAGGCCGTCGTGGACGCTCTGGTGGACGTGGCCTCGGCCGGCCTGCTGGACAACATCGCGGCCCCCGGCTTCGACTCCGTGCGGGAGCAGCTCGGGCGGATGGCCGCCGCCCGTGCCCGCAGCGGGTTCAGCCCGGCCCAGATAGCGGAGGAGGCCGCCGGACTGCGGGTCACGACCGCCGATGTGCTCCGCGGCGAACTCCGTGACCTGCCCGGCGACCAGGCACAGGAGGTCCGGCTCGCGCTGACCGTCCTGATGGGCACGCTGAGCCTGGTGATCATGGAGGCCACGGTCGACGCAAGTGAGGAACTGATCGCCCGGCAGCGGCTGCAGCTGCTCGAAGTGGCCACCCCCGTGATCAACCTCTGGGAGGGCGTCGTCGCGGTGCCCCTGATCGGCACCCTGGACAGCGCCCGCAGCCAGGTGGTCATGGAGTCGCTGCTGAACGCGATCGTGGAGCAGCGGGCCCGCTACGCGATCCTCGACATCACGGGCGTGCCCACCGTCGACTCGCTGGTCGCCCAGCACCTCATGAAGACGGTCGCCGCGGCTCGCCTGATGGGCGCCGAGTGCATCGTCTCCGGTATCCGTCCGGCCATCGCGCAGACCATCGTGCACCTCGGCATCGACCTGAGTTCGGTGCTCACCCGCAGCTCGCTGGCCGACGCCCTGGCCCACGCGCTCGGCCAGCAGGGCATCGAGGTCTCCCACACGGCCGGTGCGGGCCCCCGATGACCGGCTCCCTTCCGGGCGACTCGGCGTTGGTGCCCGTCCTGGCCCTCGGCGACATCCTGCTGGTGTCCCTCCAGGGGGAGTTGCACGACAGCGTGGCCGAACAGCTCCAGCAGGACATCACCCAGCGCGTCGCCGGCAGCGAGGCGAGCGGCGTGGTCCTCGACCTCTCCGGAGTCGAGATCGTCGACTCGTTCCTCGGCCGGGTCATCGCCGAGATCGCCGCCAACGCCCGCCTGCTGGCCGCCCGTACCGTCGTGTGCGGGATGCGCCCCGCGGTCGCGATCACCCTGGTCGAACTGGGCCTGACACTCCCCGGCCTGGTGACCGCGCTCGACGTCGGGCGCGCCCTCGAACTGCTCCGGCAGGGTGCCTGTGCGGCAGCCGCGGGCACCCCTGCGGGGTGGGCGTGACACCGACCTCCGACTCCGCCACGGCGACGAGCCTGCCGATCGGCTCGGACGCCGACCTGGCATGGGTGCGTCACCAGGTGCGGCAGTTCGCGGCCGGCCTCGGGTTCGGGCTCGTACAGCAGACGAAGATCGTCACCGCGGCCAGCGAGCTGGCCCGCAACACCCTGATCCACGGCGGGGGAGGGCAGGCGACGATCACCCCGCTGACCAACGGGTCCCGGCGTGGTCTCAAACTGTCCTTCGCGGACGACGGCCCCGGCATCCGCGACGTGGAGCTGGCGATGACCGACGGCTACACCACCGGCGGTGGTCTCGGGCTGGGCCTCAGCGGATCCCGGCGCCTGGTGGACGAGTTCACCATCGACACCAGGCCCGGTGAGGGCACCGTCGTCACCCTCGTCGCCTGGGCCACGGGTGTGCCCGCCGGCCGTCCGGGGTCCGGATGACGCGCGTCTGGGCCGTGCCCGTGCACGACTCCACCCGGGTGCGGGACGCCCGGGTGGCGGCCGAGACCGCCAGTGCCCATGCCCGCCTGGACGCCCACCGCACCGCGGTCGCGGCCCTGGCGGCCACCGAGCTGGCGACCAATCTGCTCAAGCACGCCGGGGGCGGCCGTCTGGTGATCGACGTCGTCGATCCTCCGGGAGCCGCCGGCCGCGGCCGGGCGGTGCAGCTCGTCGCCCTCGACCACGGCCCCGGCGTCCGGGACGTCGGCGCGGCCATGCAGGACGGCTACACCACCAGCGAGGCGTCGCTCGGCGCCGGCCTGGGCACCTGCCGGCGCATCTCCAGTGCGTTCGACCTGTACAGCACCCCGCGCGGCACCGTGGTCATGGCCCGGGTCGACCAGGGCACAGGACCGCAGGAGAACCGCCCCGCCTTCCGGACCGGCGGGATCAACATCCCCCTGGCGGGGGCCGAGCACTCCGGGGACGCCTGGAGCTGTGCCCGCTCGGGCTCCCGGGTGACCTTCCTGCTCGCCGACGGCCTCGGCCACGGAGCCAGGGCCGCCCACGCCTCCGGCGCCGCCGTCGAGGAACTGCACCGGGTCGCGCGGCTGACGCCCGCCGAGATCCTGCGCCACATGCATCCGGCCCTGCGGGCCACCCGCGGGGCCGCGGTCGCCGTGGCCCAGGTGGATGCGGGGCGAACCTCCGCGCCGCCAGGCC
>NZ_JBEYFC010000558.1:0-5372 GCF_040634175.1 Streptomyces sp. NPDC007162 | reverse complement strand
AGCAGCCGCCCCGGCTCCGTACGGAGCCGGGGCGGTCACCGGTGGGGTGCGGTCAGGACCGGGGAGGGTTGCGGCACAGGCAGAACGGATGCCCGGCCGGGTCGGTGTACACCTGCCAGCCGTAGCCGGACTCGCCGACGAAGCTCTTCTGGAAGACGGCGCCCAGCTCGGTCACCCGGCGGTGCTCGGGCTCGAACTCGTCCACTTCGAAGTCGAGGTGGAACTGCTGCGGATGCTCCTGGCCCGGCCAACTGGGCCGCTGGTAGTCCTCCACCCGCTGGAACGACAGCTCGATGCCGTCGTTGCGCAGGTTGACCCAGTCCTTCTGGCTGATCTCGGTGTTGATCTCCCAGCCCAGCAGCTCGGCGTAGAACTCGGCCAGCTTCCAGGGGTCGGGGCAGTCGAGGATGACATCGGTGAAGGTCAGCATTCGGTCATCGTAGATCGCGGCGCGGGCCGCGGGCGGTGCCACGACGGATCCTGAGCCCGGCGTCCTCCTCGGCGACCGCCTCCACCAGGTGGCCGCCCGGGCGCAGCACGTCGAGCGACCGCTCGGCGGTGTCGCCGCCGAGCGTGTCGAGCACGAGGCCGATGCCGCGGACCGGCCCCGAGCCCGTCGCCCACGGCAACCGAGGCACACCTCAGGGCACTTGAGTAGCCCCTCGGCCGCCCGCGTCGGTCCCGTGCACCAGCTCGATCGCCCGCCCCAGCGTGGTGAGCCGGTCCTCGACGGTCGCCCCGGCGGGGTAGAGCCGGACCGTGTCCACCCCGGCGTCACGCCAGACCGCCAGCCGCTCGCGGACCATGGCCTCCGTGCCGATCAGCGTCGTGGCGAGCACCATCTCGTCCGTCACCAGCGCGGCCGCGCCGTCCCGGTCACCGCCCTGCCAGCGTTCGCGCACCTCGGCGGCGACCTCGGCCCAGCCCTGGCGGCTGTAGGCGTTGTTGTAGAAGTTGGTGGCGGCCGAGCCCATTCCGCCGAGGCTGAAGGCGAGTTCCTTCTTCCGCCCGGCGACCATCGCCCCGAGTGCCTCCTCGTCGGGTGCGAAGGCGACCTCCGCGCCCTGACAGACATCGAGGTCCGCGCGGGTGCGACCGCTGCGGGCCAGACCCTCGTCGAGGTGGGCGAAGTAGGCGTCGCCGGCCCCCTCGGGCACGAAGCTGGTGCCCAGCCAGCCGTCGGCGACCTCGCCGGTCAGCCGCAGCATGGCCGGGGACAGGGCGGCCAGGTACACCGGGATCTCGTGCTCGGCGCGCATCGACAGCCGCATCGGGACGGCCTCGCCGCCGGGCAGCGGGACGCTGAACTCCGTGCCGGAGTAAGCGAGTCGGCCGCCGTCCAGCACACGCCGCACGATCTCCACGGTCTCCCGCATCCGCCGCAGCGGCCTGGCGAAGGGAACGCCGTGCAGTCCCTCGATGACCTGCGGGCCTGATGCGCCGAGACCGAGCAGGAAACGCCCGCCGGACAGGTTGGAGAGGGTGACGGCCGTCTGCGCCACGGCTGTCGGGGTCCGGGTGCCCAGCTGCAGCACGCCGGAGCCGAGCAGCATCCGGTCGGTGAGCGCCGCGTAGTAGCCGAGGGCGGAGGGGGCGTCGGAGCCCCAGGCCTCGGCGACCCAGCAGACGTCCAGGCCCAGCTTCTCCGCCTCGACGACGAAATCGGCCTGCCGGGACCAGTGCTCGCCGCCCGAGGCCTCGATCGTGGTGGCCGCGCGCATCACGCCTCCGCCCGCTTCTTGATCTCGGCGAGAGTGGCGGTGATGCTCCGCTCGAACTCCCGCAACCGTACGAACACGATCTTCTGTTCCTTGTCCGGCATCCGGTCGATCGCCGTGGACAGCCCGGAACGCCCCGGCCCCAGCTGCATCCACTGCGACAGTTCGGTTCCGCCGTCCTCGGCGCGGAGCCGGAACCGCCAGATCGCGGAGGGGGCGCAGGGGTCCTGCACGGCCCAGGCGAGAACCGACTCCGGCTCGCACTCGGTCACCTGGGACGTGGTCTCCCACCTGCCGAACGCCTCGTGTTCGCTGCGGCCGACGAACCTCGCCCCGACCGCGGGCCCGGTGGCCCCGTCGAGCCAGGAGACGGACCGCAGTTCCGCGCTCATGTCCGGCATCAGCTCGATGTCACTGACCAGCGCCCACACCGTGGCCGGCGGGGCGTCGATCCAGGTCCGCACCTCGACCGTGGGTCTGTCCGCGTAGCGTGCGCCCGTCCACTCCAAGACCGTCGCCTCCTCGCCGTCGGAGTATCTCCCGACAGGGTTGCGATATGAGACTCTGCCTGTCAAGAGAGTGCGACGGACTCAGTCGGCACCGAACCGCCGTCGTACCTCCGGCCGCTGCGCGAGCCGCTCGGGATATCCGGGCCCCATCCGCATCGAGGTCTCCGCGGCCCGCAACGGCGCCCGGCACTGGGCGCAGACGACCTCGGCGGCGGTGTCGTGGCCGCACGCCCCGTGGTGGAAGACCACCGGCACGCCCCGCTCCCCGGCGAGCCAGCGGTCCCCCCACGCGGACATCGCGGCGAGCACCGCGAACAGGTCGCGCCCCTTCTCCGTGAGGACGTAGTCGTAGCGCGGCGGTTCCGCCTCGTACTGCCGTTTCTCCAGGATCCGCTCGTCGACCAGGAGGCGCAGCCGGTCGGTCAGCGTGTTGCGGGCGATGCCGAGTTCCTGCTGGAACTCGTCGAAGCGGCTGATCCCGTAGAAGGCCTCCCGCACCACCAGGGGCGTCCAGTGGTCACCCAGCAGATCGACGGTCCGCGCGATCGAGCACGGCCACTTGGCGAACGAGGTCCGTTTCATGTCCTTACGATAGCGACCCACCAGCGAGTCTCATCAAGAAACTCAGCTGACGGATGGGGGCAGGCGGCCGCGTGGACATCCGCGCCCCACGCGCTTTCACTGGTTATGACGACGGCGAACCGCGAGACGAGGTGTCCGACCATGAGGATCGAGGGATCGGTCGCACTGGTGACCGGAGCGAACCGGGGCATCGGCCTGGCGTTCGCGCACGCCCTGCTGGCCCGCGGCGCGACCAGGGTGTACGCGGGCGTCCGGCGCCCGGAGGACTTCACCGTGCCCGGCCTGGAACCGCTGCGCCTCGACGTCACCGACCACGACCAGGTGGCGGCCGCCGCGCGGACCGCGTCGGACGCGACGATCGTGGTCAACAACGCGGGCATCCAGGCCGGCCCGGGCCTGCTGGAAGGCTCCCTGGACGGTGCCCGGCGCGAGCTGGAGGTCAACTACCTGGGCACCTGGGCCGTGTCCCGGGCCTTCGCGCCGGTGCTCGCCGCGAACGGCGGCGGCGCCCTCGTGAACATGCTGTCCGTGGCCTCCTGGCGCTCGACCGAGCGGTTCCCCGGTTATGCCGCGTCGAAGTCGGCACAGTGGTCGCTGACCAACGCGTTCCGGGTCGCGCTGCGGGAACAGGGGACGCTGGTCGTCGGCGTGCACGTCGGCTGGGTGGACACGGACGCCACCGCACGGGTCGACGAGCCGAAGACGGATCCGGCCGAGGTGGCCGAGCAGGCCATGGACGCGATCGCCCGCGACGAGTCCGAGGTGCTCGTCGACGACACCGCCCGCCGGGTCCGCGCGGCCCTCTCCGGTCCTCTCGATCTCCTCTATCCGGTCCCCTGACGTGAGGTGGAGCCATGCAGACGGACTTCGACGTCGTCGTCCTGGGAGCCGGACCGGGCGGCTACGTGGCCGCGATCCGCGCCGCGCAGCTGGGCCTGCGCACCGCGATCGTGGAGGGCCGCTTCTGGGGCGGCGTCTGCCTGAACATCGGCTGCATCCCGGCCAAGGCGCTGTTGCGCAACGCCGAGGTCGCCCAGCTGATCCAGCACGACGCGGAGAAGTTCGGCGTGAGGATCAGCGGGGAGGTGGCCCTCGACTACCGCGCCGCCTACGAGCGCAGCCGGGTGGTGGCCGACGGACGCGTCAAGGGCGTCGGCTACCTGATGCGCAAGAACAAGATCGACCAGTTCGAGGGGCAGGGCACCTTCCTCGACCCGCACACCCTGCAGGTACGGATGCGGGACGGCGAGACCACGCTCTCCTTCCGCTCCTGCGTCATCGCCACCGGCTCCACCGTGAAACTGCTGCCCGGCACGGTGCTCGGCCGGCGCGTCGTCACCTATGAGGAGCAGATCCTCTCCGACACCCTCCCGGCCAGTCTGGTCATCGCGGGCGCCGGTGCCATCGGCGTCGAGTTCGCGTACCTGCTGCGGTCCTACGGCGTGGAGGTCACGCTGGTGGAGTACCTCGACCGGATCGCACCGCTGGAGGACGAGGAGGTCTCGGCCGAGCTCGCCCGCCGGTTCACACGCCAGGGCGTCCGCATCATGACCTCCACCGCGGTGCGGGCGGTCGAGGAGAGCGCCGACACCGTCCGGGTGACCGTACGGCAGGGCGGCACCGAACAGGTCCTGGAGGCGGAGAAGGTCCTGCAGGCCACCGGCTTCCAGCCGCGCACCGCAGGCTACGGGCTGGGCAGCACCGGGGTACAACTCACCGAGCGGGGCGCCATCGACGTCGACGGCCACTGCCGCACCAGCCGGCCGCACATCTACGCCATCGGTGACGTCACGGCGAAGCTGATGCTCGCGCACACCGCCGAGGCGATGGGCATCGTCGCCGCCGAGAGCATCGCCGGCGCGGAGACCATGGAGCTGGACTACCGGATGATCCCGCGCGCCACCTTCTGCCAACCCCAGATCGCCAGCTTCGGCTGGACCGAGGCCCAGGCCCGCGCCGAGGGTTTCGACGTACGGGTGGCGAAGTTCCCGTTCACGGCCAACGCCAAGGCGCACGGCCTGGGCGACACGGTCGGGTTCGTGAAGCTGGTGAGCGACGCCCGGTACGGGGAACTGCTCGGCGGCCACCTGATCGGGCCGGACGTGACCGAACTCCTGCCGGAGCTCACCCTCGCCCAGAAATGGGACCTCACCGCGCACGAACTCGCCCGGAACGTGCACGCCCACCCGACGCTGAGCGAGGCCGTCCAGGACGCCCTGCACGGACTCGCCGGGCACATGATCAACCTCTGACGCTCCGGGGCTGGCGGAACGGTCACTTCTGCGGTGTGCGGGCCAGGTACGCGAGGACGGCCAGTACCCGGCGGTGGCCGCTGTCGCCGGGCGGCAGGCCGAGCTCGAGGAACACGTTGCCGATGTGCTTGTGGACCGCGCGCGCGGTGACGACGAGGGTCCTCGCGATGGTCGCGTTGTCGTGGCCCTCGGCCATCAGCCCCAGTACCTGGCGCTCGCGGGGTGTCAGGTACTGGCCGGCGGCAAGGCGGGTGCCCCACCGACCGCCTGGGCGCAACGGACGGAGCCGCTGCCGCGCTGGGTGCCGACGG
>NZ_JBEYFC010000557.1:0-5389 GCF_040634175.1 Streptomyces sp. NPDC007162 | reverse complement strand
CAACACCAACCCACAACTGCCCTGGTCATTCCTCGCCCACACCGGCCTGACCATCCACCCACCACACCCACCGAACTTACGAAAAGATCAGTAGTTGGACTCCGTTCAGTCAACGTGTGGACCACATTCGAGCGCTTGGCCAGAACTTCAGGATTTTCGGCCTGCTGACCGGACGAGGCCCTCCAAAATCCGGTTGTGACGCTCGACTTGGAGATCCTCTTGACCGCACTCTATGTGAAGATCGACGACGAGATCGGAGGAACGCGATGGATGGGACGCCCGCTTCTTCTCAGCGACTCTCTCGAAGCGCATCGTCCCGTACTTCTGGATGCGTTCGGCCTTCGACTGGGAGCGCGCCGAGGCCGCCTTCTTCTCGTTGTAGATCTCCGTCAAACGCTCGATCGCCCGGTCCTGCCTCGCGAAGCCGGACTCCTCCGTCTGCCTGCCCGCCGCGTTCCGGTAGCGGATCGTGTACTCGTGCGGGCACTTCGACCAACGGGACTCGGGGCGCTCGCAGTCCTTGAAGAAGGTGCCCATGCCGCGAGCGAGTTCGGGTGCCGCCATGTGGTGCTGACTCCTCGACGTCCGATGCTGACCTTTTGCTGACGTCCGAGGGTGTGCGATAGCCCTGACCTGGGAAGAACCGCCAATTGCGCCGGTCAAGAGCGCAGTCTCCTACAACGCGGGCGCCCACAACCGGGCGCGCGAGGCGGGCGTGCAGTACATGGAGGTGCTCGACGGCGCCGGGTGCGGCTGGACCAGCCACCAGGATCCTGACAAGGCTGCGGGCACTCTACGGACGGTGGAAGAAGCCGCTCAGAGGCCCATCTCCCATCCACGATGCCAGAGAGCATTCGGCCCGCATGCGGCGTGATCCCAGGCGGGGTCTTCGGGTATGCCGTGCGGGTAGCCGACGGTGCTTCCTAGCTCGCCGACTGCCTACTTCGGCGCCCTGCCTCTCGTGCACCCCCTCGAATACGCCGACTTCGATCCGTTCGCGTAGGTGCCGCTGCATGCTCCGGACACTCAGCCGTCCGAGTAGCCAGTGTGGTTGTCGTTCAACGGGCTTCCCCCCGGCGGGACGTTCTCACGGCCGCCACCGCGCTGCGCCCGGCCGCAACCCGCTGGGTGCACATCTCCACGGTGTCCGTATACAGGGGGTGGCCGCACCAGGCTCTCACCGACGACTCTCCGCTCCTTGACTGCCCGACGGACGCCGACGACTCGTACGGCTACACCGGTGAGGACGGCTAGCCTACGGGCGAGGGCGCGTGTACTCGGGAAGTACCCGAGGTCATACGCGGCCACCGCAAGCAAGGCGGTGGCCTGCCCGTTCAGGATCATGAGCAGTTGCTGCTGTACGGGAACCTGAGTTCGGTCCCGCTGTCGCTCGATCGCAAGGCGCAGCCGGTCGACGGACTCGTAGGCCTCGGCGGGGGCACCAGGTGGTACCCGCGGGCTACGGACTCCACCTGGTCGCGCAGTTCGTCGATGGCGTTGTCGGAGACGGACGCCGAAGCAGTCGCGTCGGCGCCCTCAAGGGCTTCTTCTGCGGTCATTCGAACTCGCTCTTCCAGGTCTTTCGCGGGTGCCTTAGGGCAGGCAGTCGCGCCGCTCACCGCCGTCGGGCGACGAGCGCTGGCCCACCACGGTGCTGCCACCCACTCGTAGTCGGCACGACCGCGCCGTCGGCGGCCCCGTGTGCCCACCTCCTGGTGCACATGACCGGCGACGCGTCACCGACCCGTCCGTCCAAGATCCGGGCCAATCGCGTGCCACGGGAAGCACGCAAGTGGTCCGGATGGCTCCGCCAGTGCCACTCCCCGGCCGAAATGCGGACGGGGTAGCCGGCGTGGATCTCCACTTGGCCGCCCCGGCCTTGGACTAGGTCGTATCTTGCCCCGGGGATGCCATCGCTCGAAAATGTAGCGTTGGGGCATCGTCGGCGGTCGGACGTTCGGGGTTCGCCTGGGTTGGGGCATGAGCGGGCGCAGGCTCGTACGCGTCAAGGGCGCCACCGGCGCGGCCCTGCCCGAGAACGGTCTCTCCGCGGGACTGCGCTGATCCTCCCGCCGTTCCGCCCCGGCAGCCGGCCTATATAGCCTCGACGATGGCATCGCTCGGAGCCCCTGAAGACGTCTCTCCCCCAAGCCGGAACCGGAAATGAAAGGGCCGGCAACATCCGGGAGCCCACCCAAGCGAGATCACCTATGCAGTAGGGAGAAGGCGTCTCGTACAACAGGGAGATCACCTGCGCCCCGGCCAACAGTTCCTGGCTCGACCGGCTCGAGGCCCAGTTCACCGCTCTGTGGCAATCCGTGCTGGACGGCACCGACCACGCTCGGCACAAAGAGCAGGCAAGCATGATCCGCCGCTACATCAACCGGCGCACCAGGACGCCACCAACGACCGCCTCCGCGGGGTCGTGAACGGGGCGAACGTCGCCTGATGCGGCACTGGTCACGGAGTGCTGACGCGATCGAAGTCTCGCCGTCTCTCTCAACCGGTTCCGCCGACGGCCCCGCTCCCGGGAACACATTCACTCGTCGGGTTCAACCAGGAGGCAGTCAATGTCATAGACCAGTCGCCAGCTTCTGGATGCGAGGGTGGTTCCCCAGTGCCCAGCGGACGGTCTTCGGCGGGCGTCCGAGGAGGGTCTCCAGCTGGTCGGTCGTGCCACGGTAACCCCCGCCGCCCATCAGCCTGGTCAGGGTCTTCAGGTGCTCCGCGGTGTGCGGAAACGAGCCCAGGGCGGCGTCCACGTAGGTCTCGTTCCAGGTTTCGATCTCGACGGGGACGTAGGTGACCGGGCGTCCCAGCACCGCCGCGTAGTCCTCCGCGAAGCCGTGCATGTCCTTCAACTCCGGGCCGTTGAGGTCGTAGGACTTGGAGACGTGCGGCGCCGGATCGGTCAGGATCTTCACGCACAGCTCGGCCACGTCGTAACCCGCGATGGGCGCGAGCCGGTGGTCGCCGAAGGGCAGGCGCAGTTCACCCTTGCTCAGCGGCTCCAGTGCCAGCCAGGTCATCAGGGGGTTCTCGACGAACATGGCCGCCCGCACATGGACGGTCGGCAGGCCGGACCACTCCAGTACCTGCTCGGCGACCCAGTGGGCCCGCTGCTGCGGCGACCAGTCGGCGACGAGTCCGCCGAGCCACGCGCGCCGTTCTTCCTCCGGCGCGGTCATCTTCTCGAACGTCATGAATGACTGCTCGTACTCGGAGATGTTGACGAACACCTCGATGTCGCCCTGGGCCCGCGCCGCAGCGGCCATCAGACTGACGGCGTCGGTGTAGTACGGCGACAGGCTCATGCTGAAGTAGATACGCCGCACCCCCTTCAGGGCGGCAGTCACGTCGGCGATAGTGAGCAGGTCACCGACGAAGACCTCGGCGCCGGCCTCACGCAGGGAGTGCGCGCGCTCGTCGTCGTGGCGCACGAACGCCCGTACCGGCTGCCCTTGTTCAAGCAGCATGTCGACCATCGTCCGGCTCACACCGCCGATCTCGCCGGCGGCACCGGTGATCAGGATGGGATTGCGCTCTGACATAGAGGTGTCCTCTGTCTGGTGGGGGGATCGTTGTTCGGAAAGCCCAGGTACAGCGCCTGCGCGTCAGCCGGCCAGCTGGTTCATCTTGCGGATCTGTTTGTCGAAGACCCCGGCGGGAGCGAGGCGGCGCAGTACGCGTGCGCGTCCGGCCAGGGGACCGGCGGTGTAGCGCGGCTTCGGCTTCGGGTCGGTCGCTGCCGCGACGATCGCCTTGGCGACGACGATGGGGGCATCGCCGCCCCTGACGGCCTCCGCCATGACGCGGTCGACGATCTGCCGCTGCTTCGCGTACGCGTGCAGCGGTGTGTCGGGCTTCGCGCTGTTGGCCTCGAACCCGGTCCGGGTGTAGGCGGGTTCGACGATGAGCGCCCGGATACCGTGGTCACGGACCTCGTGGTCCAGGGATTCGGTGTAGCCCTCGATCGCGTGCTTGGAGGCGGCGTAGGCGGCCATGTAGGGCTGGGGCAGGAACCCGAGCACGGACGAGATGTTGATGATGCGTCCGCGCCGCTGGGCGCGCATGTGCGGCAGGACCTCGTTCACCATGCGCATGACCCCGAAGACGTTCGTGTCGAAGACGGACCGGGCCTGCGCGACGGAGGTTTCCTCGGCCGCACCCATGGAACCGACGCCGGCATTGTTGACCAGGACGTCGATCCGCCCGAACCGCTCGCTCACTTCCTGGACCGCAGCGGCCGCCGAGGCGTCGCTGGCGACGTCGAGTTCGAGGAACGTCACGCCGTCGAGCAGGGTGACGCGTGAAGTGTCACGGCTTGTGCCGACTACCTCGAATCCGGCCGCGCCCAGGGCGAGCGCGGTTTCCTTCCCGATACCCGATGACGCACCCGTCACGAGCGCCACCGGCCGACCTGTCGTCATCATGCACTCCCGAACCCGTCGAAACCGATCAGTTTCCGCTACAGTAAACCGATCGGTTTCCACATGCAAGTTCAAGCAGGGAGCATGGACCTCATGGGCAGGATCAGCGCACAGGAGAGGCGCGAGGGCGTCATCCGTGCGGCGGTCGCCGAGTTCGCGCGCACCGGCTACGACGGCACCTCCACCGCGGCGATCGCCGACCGGGTCGGCGTCGCGCAGCCGTATCTCTTCCGGCTCTTCCCCGACAAAAAGACGATCTTCGTCGCCGCACTGCTGCGGAGCACGGAAGACACCCGTCTGGCTTTCGAGAGGGCCACCGACGGGGCGGAGGGCAGCGAGCGGGCCTTCCAGGCCATGACGGCCGCTTACGCGCGGCTGATCTCCACCCGCCCCGAAACGCTCCTGATGCAGATGCAGGGATACGCCGTCGCGGCGGCCGCCGATGCACAGGGCGATGACCTGATCGGTGAGGTCGTCCGGGCCGGCTGGATGAGTATCTGGGAGACCGTGCACCTGTCGCTGGGTGCTGATGTCGACAGGACCACGAGCTTCCTCGCCTGCGGCATGCTCGGCAACACGCGCGCGGCCATGGGGCTCCCCGCGAGTGCGAGGAAGGGAGCGAGCTTTCCGGACGGGGAGCGCGTCAATGCATGCCTGCCGCGTCCAGCAGGGTGGTCACCGTGGGCCCGATTAGCCCGGTCAAGCTGTCGGCGCCGATTCCCGCGCGGGCGCTGGCGCCGTCGAAGACCATGCTGAGCTGCCGGGCCAGCAGATCGGGATCGGCCGCCCCGCCCTGTTCGGCCTCGGCGCGGAAAAAGGCGGTCAGGTTCTCCTTGACCTGGCGGGCGACCTGGCTCGCGGGGTGCCCCTGGTCCTTGAGTTCGATCTGCACGGCCAGGTACCGGCAGCCGCGGAACTCGGGGGCGCCGGCCTGCGATTCCACCTGCGCGAAGACATGC